>JAPXNP010000085.1:0-7244 GCA_033811955.1 Acidobacteriota bacterium | reverse complement strand
GAATGATCATTGCACCAAGGTTTCGACCGCCTCTTTCAGGCGGCCGTAGACCTCCTCAGGATTCCCGTCTCCATCAACTCTACGGAAGTACGGCCGATCCGCGTAAAACTGAACTACCGGCAAAGTGGACTCACGATATACGCGGAGACGCTCGCGTACCACATCCTCCCGGTCGTCTTCCCGACGCTCGAGGCGGACACCGCACTGGTCACAGAAGTCCTGCACCTGAGGAGGTGAAAACCACATATTATAAACGGTTCCGCACCGCGGACAAAATCGGCGTCCCGTCAGTCGTTTCACAATTGCCTCTTCCGGCACCTCCACGCTGATCACCACCAACCGCCGATCGCCTTTCGCCTCTTCCAAGAACTGCGCCTGAGCCAAGTTCCGAGGATATCCGTCCAAAATACACCCCGGCTCATCCAAACGGGCCAATCTGTCTTGCACGATCCGCCCCAGGATATCGTCTGAGACCAGCTCCCCGGCTTCCATAACTTGCCTAACTTGGCGGCCCAGCTCGGTTCCCCGCCGCACTTCCTCACGGAGAACGTCCCCCGTCGACAAGTGCACCCAGCCAAGGTCCTTGGCCAGTCGTGCCGCCTGCGTACCCTTGCCCCCTCCCGGAGGCCCCAATAAGACGAGAATAGAGCCGTTCCTCTCCTGATTCACCTCAACCACTCCTCCACCTTAGCCACGTCGACCACGGATCCGTCCTTTCTTCAGAAAGCCCTCGTAGTGCCGCATCAACAACTGGGACTCGATCTGCTGAACGGTATCCATGGCAACCGCTACGACAATAAGAAGGGAGGTGCCACCGAAATAGAAGTTCACTCCGAGTCCCGTAGTAATGAAGTCCAGATCGTAGCGAGTCAGAAAATCGTCCAAGGGCGGTCCGATAATCGGAATCGGCTGAACCTTGAAGCCGGTAATCAAAAATTCGGGGATCAAACAAACAACTACTAGATAGATGGCACCCACCGTCGTCAGGCGGCTCAAGACGGCGTCGATATATTCGGCCGTCCGCTTCCCCGGCCGAATTCCCGGGATGTACCCGCCGTATTTACGAATATTGTCGGCCACCTCGTCCGGATTGAAGATGATGCTCACATAGAAGAACGTGAAGAAAATGATGCCTACTATGTAAATCAGGTTGTAAAGGGGATATCCCTGGGAAAGCTGCTGTGTCAGAGACCGTACCCACCCGGCGTCCGTCATCATACTTAAGGTCGACGGGAACGCCACGATGGACGCGGCAAAGATCACCGGAATGACACCGCCCGAGTTAATCCTCAAAGGCAGATGGGTTGCTTGTCCTCCATACATGCGGCGGCCCATGACCCGCTTCGCATATTGGATCGGTATGCGCCGTTGGGCTCGTTCCACCGCCACGATTCCCGCCGTGACCGCCACCATCAAGACCAGTAAGACAATGATGGTGATCACGTTGCGCTCACCGGTACGGAACTCGTCAAACAACGTATAGGCCGCCCTCGGCAACCCCACTACGATGCCGGCGAAGATAATCAGTGAGATACCGTTCCCGATTCCCCGCTCCGTAATCTGCTCGCCGATCCACATGACGAGAATGGTCCCCGCCGTCAGAGTGAGCATAGCCATCAGACGGAAACCCCAGCCGGGATACGGCACAATCGGCGGGGTGGACTCAGTCCGCTCCAGGGCGACCGCCGTAAAAAAACCCTGAAAAGCGCTCAGCCCTACGGTGAGGTAACGGGTGTATTGGTTGATCTTGCGACGGCCCAACTCGCCCTCTTTCGAGAGGCGTTCCAGGTACGGCCAGACCACCGTGAGCAGCTGAAGAATGATGGAGGCGGTGATGTAGGGCATGATGCCCAGAGCAAAGATGGACAGTCGACTCAAGTTACCACCTACGAACATGTTGAACATGCCGAAGATGGTCCCTCCCTGCTGCTCGAAAAAGGTTTGTAGCGCTTGGCTGTCCACTCCAGGCGTCGGAATGAAGCTGCCCACCCGATAGGCGGCCAGCATCGCGAGCATGAACAGGATTCGATTCCGCAGCTCGGGAATCTTGAAGATGTTTCTCAGACCTGCCCGGAAAGAGGTGATCTCGGCCATCAGCTCAGAACCTCAATCGTGCCACCGGCCGCCTCAATCTTCGCTTTCGCGGCTTCGCTGAAATGATGGGCCTTCACGGTTAACCGCTTCCTCAGTTCCCCCTGGCCGAGAATCCGCAGCCCGTCTCGGGTCTTCTTCACCAATCCCGCTGCGACCACCGCCTCGGGAGTAACCTCGGCGCCCTCCTCGAAGCGGTCCAGTTGCCCGACGTTCAGCACGGCATAATGCTTGGCAAAAGGATTGGTAAAGCCGCGCTTCGGTACCCTCCTATACAGGGGCATCTGGCCGCCCTCGAACCCGATCTTCCGCGAGTAACTGGAGCGGGACTTCTGCCCTTTTTGGCCCCGCCCCGCCCGCACTCCGAGCCCGGAGCCGGGTCCGCGACCGACCCGCTTCTTCTCCCGATTCGCGCCCCTTGTCGGTTTCAGCTCATGCAAGCGGTAACTCACTTCTAGTCTCCCTCGATAACCTCAACCAAGTGAGGTATTTTCCGCAACATCCCCCGCACTTCCGGCGTGTCCGGCCGCTCGACCACTTGATGGAGTCGCCGGAGACCGAGTCCTCGAACCGTCCTCCGTTGCGGCTCCGGCCGCCCGATCACACTCCTAACGTACTTGATCTTCAGCGTCTTGGTCTCGGCCTGCTTCTTAACCATTCCTACCTCACCCCTGATCTTCTTGGGCCACTTTGCCCCGGATTCGAGCAACCTGTTCCGGGCTTCTCAGTCCCGACAAACCGGCGAAAGTCGCCCGAACCACGTTGTGAGGATTCCGCGAACCAATGATTTTGGTGACCACGTTACGGATACCGGCGGACTCCATCACCGCCCGCACCGCACCACCCGCGATCACACCAGTCCCCTCGGGCGCCGGCTTCAGTAAGACTTTTCCGGCAGCGAACCGGCCGACGATGATGTGAGGAATGGTGGTCCCTTGCAAGGGTACTTCGATCATGCTCCGTTTTGCTTTCTCCAGGCCCTTGCGGATGGCGGCCGGTACTTCCTGGGCCTTGCCTGTGCCGAACCCTACCCGGCCGGCCTGATCACCAACCACCACCAGTGCACTGAAACTCAGGTTCTTACCGCCTTTAACGACCTTCGTAACACGGCGGATTGACACGACCTGATCTTTCAGTTCCACCTCATTCGGTTGTCCGTTTGCCATAGTCCTTCCCTATTCCTTCAGAACTTCAAGCCGGCTTCCCGCGCCGCCTCCGCCACGGCCTTGACTCGTCCGTGGTAGAGATGCCCGTTACGGTCGAACACCACGTGTTCCACACCCATCGCCAGAGCTTTCTGGGCGATAGCCTTGCCCACCTCGCGAGCCGCCGCGACGTTACCTCCGTTCGGAAATCGAACCCCTCCCAAGTTCAGGGTCGACGCACTGGCTAAGGTTCGACCTGCCGAATCGTCAACCAGCTGCGCGTAGGTATGCTTTAGGCTACGAAATACGCACAGTCGGGGTCGTTCCGGGCTCCCCAACACTTTTTGCCGGCTTCGGAGATGGACCCTCTTCGAACGATCTTTCCTACTCAGTAGCCTCGCCATGTCTGACCCTCACGCCCCCTTCTTTCCGGCCTTCAGTCTCACCACTTCATCCGAATACCGGACACCTTTTCCCTTGTATGGATCCGGCGGCCGAAGGCCGCGGATGTTCGCCGCCACCTGGCCCACCAGGTAACGATCTGCGCCGGCGACACTAATCGTAACCACATAGTTCTGAACGGCCCGCGGTTCCCGTTCCACCGAGATCTCCAGCCCGTCCGGAATCACGATCTCAATAGGGTGGGAATGCCCCAAGTTCAGGTTCAGGAAACGTCCTCGGACTTCCGCCCGATAACCGATGCCCACCACGTCCAGTTTTCGCACCCAGCCTTCGCACACGCCGCGGACCGCATTGGCCAGCAATGCCCCCGTCAAGCCGTGCTTGGCACGCAACTCCTTCTCGTCCCCCAGGCGCTTCACTCTCAGGACACCGTCCTGCTGTTCCACTTCGATACCTGCCGGAACGGGAACCGTCAACTTTCCCTTGGGTCCCTCAACGGAGACGGAAGTCTCCTCGACGCGTACGTTCACTCCGGTGGGTACCCGAATCAGTTTCTTGCCAATTCGCGACATGTCGCCCTCAAGTTCAGTAAATTTCCAGCAAGAGCTCTCCACCCACGCCGGTTCGCCGAGCCTGCCGTCCCGTCATGACCCCGCGAGAAGTCGACAGCACGTTCAGACCGAGTCCCCCCATCACCTTGGGGATTTCCCGGCACTCCACATAAACCCGCCGGCCCGGCTTACTGACACGCTTTAGAGACCGGATGGCCGGCTCTCGGTCGCCCACATACTTCAGCGCGATCACAATTTGCTTGAAGGGCCCCTCCTGCTGCACCGTGTAGCCGACAATATAGCCCTCATCCTTCAAGATACGGGCAATCTCCTCCTTCATCTTCGAGTGAGGAATCGTCACCGTCTCGTGCAGTGCGCGCTGCGCATTGCGAATCCGTGTCAGAAAATCCGCGATCGGATCAGTCACCGCCATATCCCTAATCGCTCCTTCACAGGCGCCGGGGCTTTCCGCTTTCTACCCCGAAGCGCAAAACCTCACGACGCTACCAGCTTGCTTTCGTCACCCCTGGAACTTCTCCGCTGAGCGCCAGTTGCCGAAAGCAGATCCGGCACAGCTTGAACTTTCTCAGGTAAGCCCGCGCCCGTCCGCATCGCCGACATCGGTTGTAACCCCGAACGGAGAATTTGGGTTTTCGTTGCTGCTTTGCAATCAGTGCTTTTCTCGCCATGGACTTTTCTCGTTACTCCACCACCGTCGCCTGCACACCGCCTTCCCGTCTTTGGAAAGGCATGCCCAGTCGATCCAAGAGAAACCGCGCTTCCTCGTCGGTCCGGGCCGTGGTCACCATCGTTATATTCATGCCATAGATCCGATCGACGCGCCCGGCGTCAATCTCCGGGAAAATCAGATGCTCCCGAATTCCCAGGGTGAAGTTCCCCCTCCCGTCGAAAGAGGCGCTCGGAACGCCGCGAAAATCCCGAACTCGCGGAAGAGCGATATTCACCAACCGATCCAGAAACTCGTACATTCGGTCGCGCCGCAAGGTAACCATCACCCCAATCGGCATCCCTTCCCGCAGTTTGAAGCCGGCTATCGACTTCCGCGCCCGGCGCACTATCACCTTCTGGCCGGCGATCGCCGCGAGATCTTCGGACACCTGATCCAATAAACGCGGGTTCGCAATCGCCTCACCCACACCGACGTTGATCACGATCTTCGTAAGCCGGGGCACCGCCATGGGGTTCTTGTACCCGAACTCCTTAACCAAAGCGGGAACGACTTCCTTCAGATAAAGCTCCTTCAGTCTCGCCATCACGTCCCCTATCTGTCGACGGTTCCCCCACACCGTTTGCAAATCCGAGCCTTACGGCCGTCGGCAAGGTTCTGGTAACCCACCCGCGAAGGACGACCACACTCCGGGCAGACCACCTGTAGATTGGACAAGTGGATCGGCGCCTCGCGTTCGACAATACCGCCCTGAATGTTCCGCTGTGGATTCGGCCTCGTATGCCGCCGAATGGTATTGATGTTCTCGACGAGGGCTCTGCTCTTCCCCGGGAACACCCGCAACACTCGCCCGGTTCTCCCTCGGTCCTTCCCCGCTAGAACTCTCACCTGATCATTCTTCTTTACGTGCAACATGGCCAACCTCTACAGCACTTCCGGAGCCAGCGAAACAATGCGCATGAACCGCTTTTCGCGCAACTCCCGGGCAACCGGGCCGAAGACGCGCGTCCCAATCGGCTCCCGCTGATTGTTCACCACCACGGCCGCATTCTCGTCAAAGCGAATGTAGGAGCCGTCCGCACGCCGGGTTGGATATTTCATGCGGACGATCACCGCCTTGACCACATCGCCTTTCTTAACAGCGCCGTCAGGAGTCGCCTCCTGTACGGAAGCGGTCACAATGTCTCCCAACCCGGCTTGCAGACCCGTATCTCCACCGATCGGCGCGATACACCGCAGGCGACGCGCCCCCGAGTTATCGGCCACATTCAGGATAGTCCTCATCTGAATCATGGCTATTCCTTCGCCTTCTCAATGATCTCGACTACGATCCAGCGCTTCCGCTTGCTCAGCGGCCTCGTCTCCTGGATCCGAACCCTGTCACCAACCGCACATGCATTTTGCTCATCATGCGCCATGAACTTGCTCGTCCGGCGAACGGTCTTCTCATAAAACGGATGCTTCACCAGGCGGTCCACCGCCACGACAACGGATTTATCCATTGCGTTCGACACAACCCGCCCCACCTTGACCTGCCTTCGGCCCGACGATATCTGCTGTTCAGTTTCCATGGCCGCCCGCCTTCTCCGCTAGGATGGTCTTCAGCCGGGCCAGGTCTTTTCGAACCCGGCGGATCTTGTTGACATCCTCCAACTGTCCAATCGTCTTCTGTAGACGCAACTGGAACATCTGGCGGATCAACTCGTGCTCTTCACTCACCAACTCTTCCGGCGACATCTCACGCAGTTTCGTTGCTTTCATCACTCACCAAACCGCTTGACAAACTTAGTTCGAATCGGCAGCTTCTGAGCTGCAAGACCCAGAGCCTCCCGAGCCAAGGCTTCGGGCACCCCTTCCATCTCAAACAGAATCCGACCCGGCCGCACCACGGCGACCCAACCCTCAGGTGATCCCTTACCCTTTCCCATCCGGGTCTCGGCCGGCTTTTTCGTGATCGGCTTGTCCGGAAAAATCCGAATCCACAACTTTCCACCACGTTTCGTATGGCGCGTGATGGCAATACGGCTCGCCTCAATCTGCCGACTGGTAATCCAACCGCACTGCAACGCCTTCAAGCCGAACTCACCAAAATCGACCTGATTGGCCGCCGTGGCGACACCCTTCATCCGACCCTTTTGCCAGCGTCGAAACTTAACCTTCTTCGGCATCAACATGATGCTGTCTCCTGGTACGCCTAATTCGTCGGGGTCTTCCCGGTGAAGATTTCCCCGCGGTAAATCCAGACTTTTACGCCAATCACCCCGTACGTCGTAAAGGCTTCGGCGAAACCGTAATCAATGTCGGCCCGCAACGTGTGTAGCGGAAGCCGCCCATGTAAGTACCATTCCGACCGGGCGATCTCCGCAC
>JAPXNP010000084.1:5652-7284 GCA_033811955.1 Acidobacteriota bacterium | reverse complement strand
GGCTTCCTGGGTTCCACCGGCCAAAAACCGGTTCTCCGTTCTCACCACTCGACCGTCCAGAGAACACAGGTCCAGCCGTACTTCGGCGGCGTGCACCGAGGGATTCAGGATCGCGACGCCCGTCCGCGCGGGACCGTCCTCTTCGGCGAAAACCATCGAGAAGGGCAACGCACGCCGACTTGGCAGCCACGTTTCGCTGACACTTTGACCCTCCCAGGTGTATTCCAGCCGACCTGAGATCTTCACCGATTGCACCGCCGAGAAACGTGCGTACCCTACGCCCAAGTCGGCTATGAGAGGCTCCAGCTCCAAGTACGCCAATCCGCCCTTCGGCAGTTCCAGAATGCGCCGAGTATCCGTAACTCCGTCGGCGGTGTGGGCGGCCCACGGCTGTCCTGAAGCCAGGAAGAATTCGATCAGGACGTCGGTTGGTTCACCCAGGTTTACAAGCTCAACGCGCGATCGGATTCCGAGCGGACCCTGTTCACCGACGGCGAGTTGGGGCAGGTATAAGACGCCGTTCGGCTCCACGACATACAGTCCGTCAATCGCGGCAAAAGCCACGCGAGTTTCGGAGACGGGTAGGGGAGATCCGAACACCACCCTACCCGAGGCGTATTGCCAACGGAGATCTCCGTCGGGACTAACGCAATAGAGGATGCCGTCGCTGTCGGCGAAAAGGAGGTCTCCATCAGGGGCCTGGGTGACGGCACCGGTAACATAGGGCGCACGCACAGGAAAGCTCCAGACCATGTTTCCGGAGGATGGGTCGAGGCAGTATAGTCGGCCGTCGAGGCAACCGACATAGATCCGCCCGGCTGCGTCGACCGCAGGGGTACCCAATACCGCTTTGGGTAGCGAAGTGGAGAACAGCAGGTAACCGGACTCGAGATCGAAACCGAGCAACAATCCCTCAGTTTCGGTTGCCGCCGTGAGGTAGATGCGCCGGTGCCCCGGGTCTACAAGTGGCTCCGCGGTCAACCGATTTCGATCAATCCAGATGGGAACCGGCTTTTGCCACACCAGGCCCCCCTCCGGCGTGAGCTTCTCCATGCGGATGACCCACGGCTCGCGTCGGTCAAAAGAGGCAAAGTACAAGAAACCCTGGTCGTCGACAGCCGGCGGTATAGATGGCAATCCTCCGACCGGGTGGGTCCACAGCGGCTGCCCGTCCTCGTCAAGGGCCACCAGAAAGCCGGTCCACGACGCGACGAAGGATCGCCCCGTCGCATCTACGACCGGCCTGGAGAGCACTCGGCGGTCACCGGAGTCACTGAGCGAATGCTCCCATAGCAACTGTCCATCGGGGTCCAGGCAGTAGTAACGACCGTCCAAATCGGCAATATGAACGCGTCCTGAATTGTCCACGGTCGGTCCGGCGAAGAGGCTCTCGGATGCCTGAAAGCTCCAACGCACAAGGCCCTCCGGGCTTAGCGAGAAGAGTTTTCCGTCAGCCGCCGCCAAGTAAAAATTCCCTTCCGAATCTACGGAGGGCGCGCTCGTGACCGCCCCGCCCGGGCAGAAGCGCCAGACCAGCGAAGCCGTCGCTTCGCCCGCTTCGGTGGCGGAAAAAGCCCGCAGCCCCGCTCCGGGAATCGCGGATCCGAGCCAAGCAAAGAAAGCGGCAAGAAG
>JAPXNP010000084.1:0-5642 GCA_033811955.1 Acidobacteriota bacterium | reverse complement strand
CGACATAGCTTTCCTCAAAGATTCTCCGGCCTCCAGGTCGGGGGGAAATCGTAACGGGCTTCCCGCACTGTAAGCCCCACCACTTCGATATCTTCGAGTCGATGGGTTCCAATGCCCCGGCCGGCTCCCAAAGCGATCATGTTCTCGCCCTCGTAGAAGGGTTTTGTCTGCGCCGGAACCAATGGGTCGTAACCCATTGCCGCCGCCGCCACGGCATCTGTGCAGACAGGATTGCGGCCGGTCGCCAGAAGGGCAGGGAAGGCCAGTCCCACACGCTGGCCGTGCCACGCTCCTTCGCCTCCCCAGGTGGTGACGATACCGTCGATAATGCAAAGATCCACCGGTCGAGCCTGCAAGATGTCGACGATGATATTCGGTACCCGGAGGCCTCGTTCGTAAAACGGGACCGGAGTTACTTCCCCTCCGGCCGCCGACGGAGTCCCCTCATGGAAGACCGCAATCCTGGCTTCGGTGCTGTCCTCGTCTTGATTCGGTCCGGAATAAAGGGCGGAAGGCGTGATCCCAAACATGTTCTTCATCGCCAGTGTGACACCGGCGATCTCGTGGTTCTTCATCTTCGCGATCGAGACCATCACGTCGGTGTCGACATACCGGTGGTTCAGAAAGAACTTGTCGTAAACAACACCCCCGTCACGGACCTGCACTTCCCGGTACGTCGCGCCGGTACCGACGTTGCGAGTGTCCTCCCAGAGGATCCCCGGCACCTCCGCATTGAACAGATCCACCGGATAACCGGCTTCTTGGAACGTCGACTGCGGGTCGGTTCGACTGTAGGTGCTTTCACACAAAACGATTCTTCGGGCGCCGAATTCTGAGAACAGCGTTGCCGCGGCCAAGGCCACCGCCGGATGGGTGTAAACCGTCTCTATCGGAGAGAGAGTTTGGACAGGAGTGTTCCAGCCGCCGGTAAGATTGACTTTGATGGTAACCGTCTTGTTCTTGACCAAACTCGAGACACCGCCGATCTGGTCAAACATGTTCCGAAGCGTCGCCCTCACCAGCGGCACGTCATAGCGACGGCAACGGGCTAAAGCCACCGGCGCCGTTGATTGGGCAAACGTGCGTCGCTGTGACGCTGAGACCATGACGGCGGCCGAAGTCGCCTGCAAAAACCGGCGCCGGCTCCAGACCAGCTCGCGTCTTGGGTCGAAACCTTCCTTCTCAGGGCACTTTTCGCGGCCCATCGAGTTGATCATGCGAGGCTTGATCCGCAATGTCAAGTCCGCGCGGTCCACCTTGCGCGGTCCGTAAGCCGGCTCTCCGACACCGTCCATCCGGTCACCGGGGCACAGTTGCACCAAACACTCGCACGACGGTGTCTCGAGGCCGCCTCACGGAGCTCTCGGTCACGACCGGTCGGGTTCCTCCAACACCAGCGCGGAAAAGGCCCACAAGACGGCGTCCGGATCTCTCCAGGCGTCCGGCGGCAGCCCGGCTTTGATACACGTTTGCGCCAGGAACGTATCGCGGTCCCAGCCGTGCTCCACCGCCACCTGAGGCAAGAGCAAACCCCGGTAACTCCCGAGCTCCACCATGAGACCGTCCCGCCCGATCTCTATTTCTTCGGGCGAAACGATCACGCGCAGCGGGGACAGGATGGAGATCTCGTACTCCAGGACGGCCAGTTCGTCGAGCCGCACCGGGACGAAACGCGGATCCTGCGTAGCAGCACTAACCGCCGATTGGGCGACCGCCTGGTAGAGAGGGATGCGGGCCACCGTGCTACCGATGCAGCCACGCAGATGTCCTCCCTCCCGGAGCGTGACGAAAACCGCGGCGGGACGCTGCAAGGCGGAAGATACTCTTTCGCTTGACGCCACCGGGACGCCGCCAAGAACCGCCCGCTCGACGGCGCGCCGCGCCAAATCAAACAAAGACCGGATTTCGTCGATATCAAGTTGGGGCAGTGCAATTTCGGGAGCCGACTCATCCAACAGCAGAGCGGCGGACAAATAGCCCACCACCGCATCTCTCCGGCCGGAGGGAACATCCCCCGAGGTTGCGTAGTGCAGGACCTTGGCGCAGTTCCCACCCATGCGTTGAGCCGCAATCATCGCCGCCACGATCGGTCCGGTTCCGCAAGCTTCCGCCTCTCCCAGTTCCACCAGCTGGTGCAGGCTGTAGTAATCCCAAGCCGCCACTGCATCCGCTACTTTTCGGTCCAACCGACGGGCCTGTTCATCGGGATGATAATGTGAGAGGTCGGAACTGGCGACGACCAGCGTTTCTTCGTCCATCAGCTCGCCCAGTGCCAGACCCAGCCGGCGGCACGTCGTCATGTCCTGTCGCCCGACAACCACCGGCACCAGGTGGAATTCTCCCAGCGTGACCTGGAGGAAGGGCAGCTGAACCTCGAGAGAATGCTCTCCGCGGCCTCCTCGCCCCGAGAAGTGACCATGGTTGGACAAATGCGCTCCCCCCGACTCAGCCAGGTGCCGGCAGAACTCGACGTCCACCGGAATTTCCCCCAACGGCGTGCGGTAAGCTCTTCCAGGAAAGATGGAGGCGCCGGGAAAAGCCTCGACGTGAGATGGAGCGACAACGACGCAACGACGGACCTTGCGTCCCACCAGCTGGGCGTATCCATGTGCCGCCACCGGTCCCGAGTAGGGATAGCCGGCATGAGGTGAAATCAACCCTAGGATCCGGCCGGGGAGTTCCCGCCGGGGAACCGCCCGGAGGAAATCATCAATTTCGGCTCGCAGCTCACGAGCGTCACCGGGGTAAAAATAACCGGCGACGGCCGGCTCTCTGATCGGAAGTTCCGGTGAATCGACAGGTTCCAACATAACCATCACCTCCCTAGGAAAGCCCGTGCTTTCTTCGGCCTGTCGCTCTCTCCGGGTATCATTGTAAGACGTCTTTGTCTTTGTTCCAAAAGAGAGGATGTCGGGAGTCGAAATAGGGCATCGAGGAGAGTATGACGCAGCCTGCTCGCGGACGCGGCGCTCGGTCAAATCCAGCCGGCCGCTTCGAGCCGCTACATATCGAGTATGAGGAGGACCTACCGGGGAATCCGGGGACCGTCTACCTGGTGGATTCCTCTCGGTCGGCTCTTACGCGCAACGAAAGTCCCGACATTCCGTTTCATTTCAGTGTCAATCCGTATCGAGGCTGCGAGCACGGGTGCGTTTACTGTTACGCTCGTCCCACTCATGAGTACTTGGGCTTTTCCTGCGGTCTCGATTTTGAGACGCGGATCTTGGTGAAAGAAGCACTTCCTCGTCTGCTGCTGCGGGAGTTGAGTTCACCCCGCTGGACCCCTCAACCGGTAGCTCTTTCCGGGGTCACCGACCCCTACCAGCCGGTGGAAAGAAAACTGAGACTTACACGGAAGGTTCTGGAAGCACTGGGGGAATTCCGGAATCCGGTCGTCATCACCACGAAGAACTTTCTTGTCACTCGTGACATCGATCTGTTGCAAGAACTCGCCTCCGTAGGTGCGGCGCAGGTGCGGCTGTCGGTCACCACGCTTGACCATGAGCTGCAACGGCGGCTCGAACCCCGTACTGCGACTCCGCAGCGGCGACTGGAGGCTCTCGCTCGGCTTGCCTCGGCCGGCATTCCGGTCGGGGTTTCGGTGGCTCCGGTGATTCCCGGTCTGACGGATCACGAAATTCCCGCTGTCTTGCAGGCGGCCCGCGAACATGGGGCTGTGGCCGCCGGGTTCCAGCTGTTGCGACTTCCGGCGGCCGTCTCGATTTTGTTCACCGACTGGCTGAAGGAGTATTACCCGGATCGGGCTTCCCGCGTTCTTCACCGAATTCGGGAAACACACGGAGGACGTCTGGACGACCCTCGCTTCCACGCCAGGATGCGCGGGGAGGGAACATACGCTCGGCAAGTAGCTGAACTGTTTGACATGGCCCGACGCAGGAACCGGCTGTCGGCCGACTTGCCCCCGCTCTCGGTGGCGGCTTTTCGCCGGCCCGAGCGGCAGCCCCGGCTTCCGTTCTAGCTCCTTAGCGGCTCGGCCGGAGAGAGGGCGGAAATCCTACTCACCGACTTCCTGGGTCAGCTCGAGGAAGCGGCGGTAGGGAATCGCGACCCAGCTTTCGGCGGCAAATGCGCCGTGCTTTAGACTGATCATCGAAACCTTGGCGGCGGTCTCTTCGTCCGGTGCTTCATAAATGTCCAGGAAGTCGTAAGGTCCCAGCAGTGCGTAATGGGCAAGGAAACGAACTTCCGGGCATTGCTTCTTGACTTGGTCGAGCCACTCCCGTCCCAAGACGGGGCGATCCTGAACCTGGCGGGCCACCTCGGGCGCCAACTTCGTCATGAGAATAAACGTCTTCACGACAAGCCTCCTTTCCCAGTGCAGTTGGGAGATATGACGCCATCGTACCTGAGCTTGCGGGCGAAGACCAGAAGATGTCGGATCGGTCAAACTGAGCAAAGAGACGGCGTGAGAAGCTACCCGGAGTCTGGGAGCCCCGTGTGGTTTGTGATAGCTTCAGCCTTGGCGGCCGGATTTCTCCGGCATCCCTTACCGGCGCCGCCTAGGGGTGCCGCTTAGGAAGGAAAATTCGATCATGGCTTTTTTGGACGAAAACTATCTCCTCACGACGGGAACGGCCCGCCGGCTGTATGAGGACGTCAGGAATCTTCCAGTTTTGGACCCACACAACCATGCCGACGCCGGCGAGATCGTCTTAAACCGGAACTGGCTTGACATCTGGCAGGTCGAGGGGGCCACAGACCACTACGTTTGGGAGCTCATGCGGCGCCGTGGTGTGCCCGAGGAGAAGATTACGGGGACGGCCTCCCCCCGGGAGAAGTGGCGTGCCTTGGCGGAAGTGTTTCCCGACTTCGTCGGGAATCCGACGTACGAGTGGGTGCACCTTGACCTTCGGCGGCGCTTCGGTGTCGATCAAGTGATCTGCGCCGAGACCGCTGACGAGATTTGGGAACGGACCGCCCATGCGCTGACCTTGCCCGAGATGCGACCTCAACAAGTTCTCGCCGCTGTGCAGGTGGAGAAACTGTGTACCACCGACGATCCCACACTTCGCCTGCCTTTCCACGAGGCGGCTCGCCAGGAGGTGCCTTCTACGGCCGTCCTTCCCACCTGGAGGCCCGATAAGCTGGTGGACCCCACACGTTCCGATTGGCGGGAACGGGTGCTTCGACTGGGAGAGGAGAGCGGGGAGGATGTTTCCGTCCTTGCCGGTTTTGAGCGGGCTTTGGCGGCGACCCACGCCTACTTCCGAAGATTGGGAGCGGTAGCCAGCGACCACGGATTCACTCGGATTGAGTCCCGCTTTGTGCCCCGGGCGCGGGCCGCCGAGATCTATGAGGCGGCTTGGCAGGGACGCACCCTGTCTTCGGAGGAGCGATCCGACTTTCAGGTGTACCTTCTTCGTCTTTTCGGAGAGCTGGACGCGGACGCGGGTATGGTGATGCAGCTTCATGTGGGTGCGGTTCGGGATTACCGGCGTCGACTTTGGCAAGAGCTGGGGCCGGACGCAGGAGGAGACATTTCGACGCAGCAGGTCGACTGGGTGGGAGGCCTTCATTGGTTTCTCAACGAGTTCGACGGACCTCTCAAGATCGTGTTGTATTGCCTTGATCCTACCCATCTCCCGACCGTGGCGACCATTGCGAGAGCTTTCCCCAACGTG
>JAPXNP010000083.1:0-7324 GCA_033811955.1 Acidobacteriota bacterium | reverse complement strand
GAACCACGAGGAACTTGACTGAGACCAACGGAACCAAGGAAGACTCGGTTCTTTGGTCTCCGCAGGGAGATCGGCTGGCTTGGTTGAAGGATCCCGGCGACGGCGTCACGCTCGTGATTACCGACCAAAGAGGCCTCGAGACCCCCAGAGAGATCCCTCTCGAGAAGGGACCTTACTATCGGCTGCTCGCGTGGTCGCCCGACGGCCGGTACCTTGCCTACGAGGACAATCACTTGAAGTTGTACGTCTTGAACTTAGAGGATTCCACGTCCCGGCCGGTAGGGAACCATACCTATCGGATGGCGGAACCTGATTTTTCTCCTGCCTTTTCGCCCGATTCGAGGTGGCTGGCCTTTACCGAGAGACAGGCCAATTACCTTACGGTGCTGAAGATTCTGGACCTGGAGGCGAGTGAGACTCGCCGCGTGACCGAAGGGACGGCCGAGATCGGTTCGCCTGCGTTTTCCCGTGACGGCAAATACCTTTTCATCACCGCCAGCACGAATTTCGGTCCTCGGACGGTGGGGCTCGACATGAGTACGCAAGAGCGTCCCGTTCGGCGAGGTCTGTATGCCTTGGTGCTGGCGGCGGACGGAGAAACGCCGCTGCCGCCGGAAACCGGAGACGAGAAGCCGAAGGCGGCGGCAGACGACGAGAGGGAGGCAGACGACGGGAGTAAGGAGAACTCCGCCGGTGCGCCGTCGGAGACGTCGCAAGAAGACGCCGCGAAGAAGACCAGTGGGGACGATGAGCGGAAGGTTCCCGAAACCCGGATCGATTTCGAGGGGCTGACCGAACGGATTGTGGCCCTACCGGTTCCCTTAAAGGACTATGCAGCGTTGGCGGTGGCGAAGGACGGCAGCCTCTTCTACCTGGATTTGCAGCAGCCGGGGATGGTCGAGGTACCGCCGGATGAACGGGATCCTGCAGTCCACAGCTTGCGTCGCTTCGATTTCAAGGAGCGTACAGAGAAGGTCGTTCTGGAAGAGCAGGTGGCAACCTTCACGATGAGCGGGGACGGGAGCAAGATGCTGATCCGCGGTCCGAAGGGGCGGTGGGAAGTAAGGAGCACGGCCCAGCCTGAGAAGGATCCCAAGACGCTGAATCTGTCCGGGTTGAAGGTTCGGGTGGATCCGCGGGTGGAGTGGCGGCACATTTTCGACGACGTTTGGCGGATGGAGAAAGAGTTCTTCTATGCCGAGAACCTCCACGGCGTCGACTGGAAAGCCGTTCGCGCCAAGTATGAACCGCTTCTGGAACACATAGCCTCCCGGGAAGATCTCAATACATTGCTGGTGGAGATGATCGGTGAGCTCGAAGTGGGACACAACCGAATCTTCGGCGGCGACACCTATCGCCCCGAGAGGGTGGGCGTCGGTCTCCTGGGCGCCGATCTGGTAGTGGAGCAGGGCTGGTATCGCGTCCGCCGGGTGTACCGGCCGACGCACTGGACGCCCTTCCTGAAGGGTCCACTGGCGGTTCCCGGGCATGAAGTGAAGGAAGGCGAGTACATCCTGGCGATCGACGGCAAAACTCTCACGGGCCGGGAAAATATCTACGCCTTCCTGGAGGGAAAGGTCGACAAGCAGGTCATCCTGACGGTCAATGCGGTTCCCCCCATGGATGGGGCCCGTCACGTGACGGTGACGCCCATAGGGAGTGACGACGAGCTGCGTCTTTGGGATTGGATCGAGGAGAACCGGCGCAAGGTGGAGGAGGCGGGCGGCGGTCGTATCGGGTACGTTTATTTGCCCAATACCGCCGATGAGGGTTTCGAATACTTCAACCGGTATTTCTACGCCCAAGTGGACAAGGACGCATTGATCATCGATGAACGTTGTAACGGCGGAGGGCAAGCGGCGAATTACATTTTGGAGATCCTAAGCCGACCTTACCTGGCCTCTTGGAAGGACCGCGACGGCTTGTTGTTCACCACCCCGGCAGGGGTGATTCCCGGCCCCAAGGTGATGCTGATCAACCAGTACGCGGGGTCCGGCGGGGACTTCCTGCCTTGGGGGTTTCGCTATCTTGGGCTGGGAAAACTGATCGGAACGCGGACGTGGGGCGGCTTGATCGGCATCTTCGCCAATCCGAGGTTGATCGACGGCGGCTTGCTGACGGTTCCTTTCTTCCGATTCATTACGCCCGACGGGAAATGGGCCATCGAGAATGAAGGCGTCGCTCCCGACATCGAGGTCGAGCAGGAGCCCAAGGCGGTCATCGCCGGCGGTGATCCCCAGCTGGAGCGCGCTGTCCGCGAGATCCTCGACCGGCTGGCCGATTGGCGCTCGCCGGTGATCCGGCAGGCTCCGCCGCTGCCCACGCGGCCTGGTCAATAAGGGAACCGGTCGGTAGCTGGAGGCGAGTGATTGGGGCCGACGCGGGCGGGTCATTGTTGATCGCAGGCGGGATGATCCGCCGATGGTGGCGTCGGACAGCCTTGCCTGTTAGCTTTGATCGCATGAAAGCCATGCTTTTGTCGTTGATCTTCCTGCTCCAGGGAGGAACCGGGGCGGAGTCGAGCAGTCGGGAGGCCGCTGTGGCGCAAAGCAAACAAGAGAGCGTGCAGCGCAGTGTTCGGCTTGCTCTCGTTCAGATGCTCGTCGAGGGCGGAGCAAAGGAAGCGAACCTGGGGCGGGCGGAAGCAAGGATCGGTGAGGCGGCCCGGGAAGGAGCGCAGGTCGTTCTGCTGCCTGAAGTCTGCGACCTGGGTTGGACGGATCCGTCGGCGCTGGATTCGGCCGAGCCGATTCCCGACGGTGAACCGTGCCGGCGCCTCCAAGCGGCGGCAAGGACCTACGGGGTGTATGTGTGCGCCGGTCTGACCGAGAAGGCGGACGACGGCGTGTATAACTCCGCCGTTCTGATCAGCCCGGCGGGAGAGGTTCTTCTGAAACATCGAAAGCTGAATGAGCTTGACATCGCCCACCACCTGTACGCGCAGGGTGATCGGTTGGGGATTGTCGCCACGCCCTACGGACGCGTCGGAGTGCTGATTTGCGCCGACGCCACGGCGGCTCACTACGCTCTTCTCCGTGCTATGGGGTACATGGGAGCCGACGTCGTCCTGCTTCCTTCGGCCTGGGCCGTTCCTCCGGATCACGACAACACTCGGGAGCCGTACGGCGATACGTGGCGACGTCCGTTCGGCACAGTGGGGAAGGAATTTCGCATGTGGATCGCCGCAGCGAGCAACGTCGGCCGGCTAAGAGCCGGAGCTTGGAAGGACTGGCGTTGTATCGGTTGCTCCCTGGTCATGGACTCTACGGGCCGGGAGGTGGTCCAAGGTCCTTACGGAGAAACCGCCGACACCATCATCTACGTGGACGCTCAGACGGTTCCGAGACCTGCTCGGGGAACCGCTTGGCATAAAGTGTGGCAGGGGCGTTGACTCCCGAGGCGTCCTTCGAGTTTGCCGCCGCGGGTCCTAGAGCGCGGGCGGAGGGCCGTCCGCAGTGGTTGCTCGAAAGGGTCCGCTCGGAGCCTCCCGGACGGCCTGAGCCCGGGAGAGGACGGGGAGACTGCCAGGGCGAGCGGCGGGACGAGACGCTCTTGTCTTTAGGCCCCCCGAGTGGTAGAGAGGTTTGCTATGAACGAGAAGATCAAACCGAATCGCCGTGCTTTTCTAAAGACGACGGGTGTGGCCGCCTCGAGTCTGGGTCTGTTTTCCGCCCGCAGTTATGGGCAGGTAGCCGGAGCCGGCCGGCGCCTGCGGGGCGCTCTGATAGGTTGTGGCGGCATCGCTCAGTCTCACCTTAGGGCTCTTTTGGAACTGACCGAGCAGGAGAACATCGAAATCGCCGCCGTCTGCGACGTATACCAGACGCGGGCGAAGGCCTTTCTGGACCGCATCTGGAGTACGGGAGGCCGGACGCAGTTGGCCGCCGATTACCGAGCGGCTCTGGAGATGCCCGACGTCGATTGGGTGACTGTCGCCACGCCGGAACACTGGCACGGTCGGATCACACTTGACGCCTTGGATGCCGGGAAGCATGTCTACTGCGAGAAGCCGTTGACTCACGCTCTGGATGAGGCCAAGGCGGTGCGGGACAAGATCCGCGGAACGAACCTAAAACTCCAGGTCGGGGTGCAGGGGATGAGCGACGACAGCTACGCTACGGCTTACGAGGCCATCCGCGCCGGAGAGTTGGGGCCCGTGGTCGAGGCTCAGATCGATTATGTTCGTCGTTACCCGGCCGACCGGGGTCCCTGGCGTACGGGTGTGGACCCGAACTTGCCCAAGCCTCCCGACCTGGATTGGAAGACTTGGCTGGGTCCGGCCCCGGATCGGCCCTGGAGCGCGCCTCGATACTTCGAGTGGCGCAACTACCGGGACTATTCAGGGGGTATTGCCACCGATCTGTTCATCCATCGACTGACTCGCATCATGAAGGCCTGCGGCCTGACGTTCCCCAAACGGATCGTCGGAATGGGCGGAATCTACCTCTGGGACGACGGGCGCGATCTACCCGACAATTTCGAGATGCTGGCCGAGTATCCAGCCGTCGAAGGGATTACTCCCGGGATGACGGTCCACATCTTGGGCACGATGGCCAACGATCGTGGAAACGACCACCTGATTCGAGGGCACGACGCCACGTTGGAGTTCACCCGTACGGGGTGGCGAATCGTCGCCCAGCAGTCGAACGAAGTGGTGAAGACCCACGAGAAGCAGGGCGCCGAGAGCATCCTCTTGCATTACAAGAACCTGTTCGCTGCGATACGGAACGGGGATGCGCTGAACTGCCCGGTGGATCTTGGCGTTTACGGTGTGGCGGCCGTAGAAGGGGCGAACCAGTCTTGGTTTCAAGGCAAGATGCTCCAATGGGACCCCGCCGGCGAGCGCTGGACGTAGGTCCGCCGGCGCAAGTCATCACTGCCTGACCTAGACGACCGGCTTCGATCATCCGGAAGCGTCGCCAGCCCCCCTGTCGGCCGGTTTCGGTGGTGGAGGCACGTCCTCTGCGAGACGTCGTCAAGTGCGTCGACGGGAGGGGTGAGTTCCGCGCGCCGGATTACGAGGTTTCCGTCCTTTGCTAGTGAATGACCGGGTCTTGCTTTCGCCTGCTTGGAGTAGCTGAAACGCTTGCGAACGGCTTCCGTAAATCCGCTTTGACTGGGAGTTTGATCCAGCGCAAAGAAGCCAAGAGAAATCTCCCCTATCTTGTCTGAGGCAACCCCGCAGGATGGGTGAAAAGCGGGGAGTCACGTACAAACCCGAGCATGAGGTTCTCGACGGGGCTGTCCGTAGGGCTCTCGGAGAGAATGCGAGAGGCGACGGCGAGGGCTCGTAAGCCGGACTCCATCCGATCGAGCCGAGTGACCCACCTTGTTGTTGCCCCGGCAAACGGTTTCCTATACCGAGGTCGGCGCGACCGCGTGCCGGGAAGCTATTTTGGGCGGGGCGGCCCGCAGGGCTGTAATCGGGGTTACCTCTGGAGCGCCGGGAAGGTAACACGGGAAGCCGCCCGACAAGGGAGGGTGCTGTAGAAAGAGTTGTCGAAGCTCCGGTTACAGGAAACCCGTCGTGACGATGGCTACAAGCTTGCCTCGACGAGTTCCGACCTGAAAAGGAGCCCGTTGGGAAGGAGATCCATCCGATGCGAAGGTACTGGTTGGCGCTGTTCTTGGTGGTGGTGCCGTCATTTACGGTTCTGGGCTGGGTGGGTTCCAGGATCTACCAAGAGAAACCCCCGATTCCCCGGCGAGTGGTTACGGCCGACGGAACCGAGTTGGTCGACGCCGACGCGATACTCCGGGGGCAGGCCGTTTGGCGGTCCATGGGTGGAATGGAAATTGGGTCGATCTGGGGACACGGCAGTTACGTGGCTCCCGACTGGACGGCCGACTGGCTGCATCGCGAGGCCCTGTTCGTTCTGGATCGGTGGGCGCGGAGCGAATACGGTGCTTCTTTCGCCGATCTGTCCGAAGAATCGAGCAGTCGCTTGCAGGGCCGGCTGCGGACCCTCTTCCGGGAGAATGGTTACGATCCCGCCACCGAGATGCTTACCCTTCCCACCGTTCGCGCCGAGGCTTTTGCACACAACTTGCAGTACTTCGAGCGGGTTTTTTTGCAGGGGGAGACCGCCTATTCCATACCGCCGGCGACCATCCGTTCCCGCGAACGGGTAAGGGACTTCGCGGCCTTTGTGTTCTGGACCGCATGGGCCGCGTCGGCGGAGCGACCGGGATCCGACATTTCTTATACCCACAACTGGCCGCCGGAGCCTTTGGTCGGCAACCGCGCCACCGGGGAAATGGTCATGTGGACCGGGGTCAGCATCATCCTTCTACTGGCGGGAATCTGCGGGATGGTTTGGTGGTATGCGATCCAGAGGGGTAAGGGGGAGGCGGTGACGGCGCCTTCGGCCGATCCTCTCCTGGAGTGGCGACCGACGTCTTCTCAGTGGGCCGTCCTGAAGTACTTCTGGGTGGTGGGCGGCTTGATCCTGATCCAGATCCTCGTGGGCGTCGTCACGGCCCACTATGGAGTCGAAGGGGGTGGCCTTTATGGATTCCCTCTGGCCGAGTGGTTGCCTTACAGCGTAACCCGAACCTGGCATGTCCAGCTCGGGCTTTTCTGGATTGCCACGACTTGGGTGGGTGCCGGACTGTTTATCGGTCCCCTGGTCGCCGGCTCGGACCCGCGGGGACAACGCGGCCTGGTTAATCTGCTCTTTGGAGCCCTTCTGGTCATTGTCGTCGGTTCCTTGGCGGGGCAGTGGTTGAGTGTCCAGAATCGTTTCAGCAGCGACACGGCGAGCTTTTACTGGGGGCACCAGGGTTACGAGTATCTTGATTTGGGAAGAGCCTGGCAGATCGGTCTCTTTCTGGGGCTGCTCCTATGGCTGTTCCTGGTGTACCGCACCCTGAGGCCCGCTCTGCGACGGATAGGCGACGAGCGACAACTGTTGTGGCTTCTACTGGGTTCGGCGGCGGCGATCGGCCTTTTCTACGGCGCCGGCCTGATGTGGGGGGAGCATAGTCATCTTTCCGTGGTCGAGTACTGGAGATGGTGGGTCGTTCATCTTTGGGTGGAGGGCTTCTTCGAGCTGTTCGCCACCGTGGTTATAGCCTTTGTGTTCACGAGGCTCAGGCTGATAGAGCCACTGCTCGCCGCCAAGGTCTCGCTGTTGGCGGCCACCATTTATCTTGCCGGCGGCGTCATTGGCACCTGTCACCATCTGTATTTCGCAGGGACCCCGACGGCCGCGCTGGCCTTCGGAGCCGTCTTCAGCGCCCTGGAGGTCGTACCTCTGACCTTTATCGCCTATTCGGCCATGGACGATTACCGTCGCCTGGGATCCGCCGACTGGGTATGGAG
>JAPXNP010000082.1:0-7371 GCA_033811955.1 Acidobacteriota bacterium | reverse complement strand
CGGCGGGAGAGAGGGGCCGGCTTGCAGCCTGGAAAGTCGATTGTGTCTCTTGCGACGGGTCGGCGTCAGTTGGCGGCGTGGGTGGTCTCCCGGGCCTTCGAGCCCGGCGATGAAGTAGGGGGATCGGTTCTCACCGCAACTTCGCGGCGAAGCGATTCCACCGGTTGGGTAGGGACATTGGTCAAGACCACCGAGCCGTCCTCGTCAAGAAAGCGTACGATCTTCTGTCGCCGTGGAACGCTCCGATCGAACCGCTCCGGAAGTAAGGCTCTAACCTTCTCTACGTAACCGGTTGTTTCGGCATAGGGAGGAACACCGCCGTATTGCAATACCGCGTTCTCTCCGGCGTTATAGGCGGCCAACACCCAGTCGAGTCGGTCTCCGAATCGGTCCAGAAGATGCCGCAGATACCGAACGCCGCCGTTAATGTTTTCCACGGGATCGAAAATATCCCGTACACCGAAACGGGTTGCCGTCTCGGGATGAAGCTGCATCAAGCCTTTGCAGTTCTTTCGCGAGACCGCGCGGGGGTTGAAATTGCTCTCGACCTGGATGACGGCGCGGATTAACCCCTCGTCCACTCCGTATTCTTGCGCCGCTTCCTGAATTAGCGTGTCATACGTTTCATCCGCGGAAGCCTCCCTCATGCGACTTGAACTGCCGAGTGCGGGCCGGCGGCCGTGCCCCAGGTTGGTGAACACCCTTACTCCGGCTTCGTCCACGTAAGAATAGACGCCCTCGGCGAAAAGCGACACCGAGAGGACGATCAGGAAGGCACCGGTCAAGAGTGTCAAACCTCCGCGCGACATGGGTTGATTCTCGTGGTAACGACGTCGTCCCTGGGGTGATGAGCCGCACAGTCGCATCGGAATAACCTGTTGTTCTAATGCTTTGTCCGCTACTGACGAACCGATAGCCCCCTCGACTCTTTCAGTGGCGGCGCTCCCCGGCTTATGTCGGTTGCCGGGAGCCTTCCAACACCTGATCGACTACCTCGTAGACGAACTCAAGAGCTTCCTCCAGCCGTTCGGGGTTCTTACCTCCAGCCTCGGCCAGCTCCGGCTTCCCGCCGCCTCCTCCACCTACCTTCTCGGCGACGGGACGGATCAACTGGTCGGCTCGGAGCTTTGCCGTCAGATCGGGCGAGACCATGGCGACCAAGTTGACCTTCCCGTTCTCCGACCCTCCCAGCACAACTACTCCCGACTTAAGTCGCTGCAACATATCGGCGGCCATCCGCCGCATGGTTACCCGATCGGTCACGTCCGTGCGGCAGGTAACCACCTTGACGCCCTGGACGGTCCGAGCGTGCTCGACGGCTTTCCGGGACTCGCGCTCCGCCAATTGTCTTCTGAGTCTTTCAAGCTCTCGTTCCGCCTGCCGGACTTCCTCCTGCAAACGCTCTACGGCTTCCACGACCCGCTCCCTGCCGACCCGGAGTCGATCCGCCACGGCCTGGACGGCCTCCTCGTCCTCCAGGAACCGCTGTAGCGCTGCTGCTCCGGTGACCGCCTCGATCCGGCGGATACCGGAGGCGACGCTCCCTTCTGAAACGATCTTGAAAAGAGAGATGTCGCCGGTCCGACCAACGTGGGTTCCTCCGCACAGCTCGCAACTGAAGCCCGGGACCGAGACGACCCGGACGCGCTCGTCGTACTTCTCGCCGAATAAGGCGGTAGCGCCGGAAGACAAGGCCTCGTCGAGCGTCTTGATTTCAGTGCTGACCTGGAGGTTCTTACGAATCTGCTCATTGACTCGTTCTTCAATCCGGCGGATCTCTTCCCGGGTTAACGGTCGGAAGTGGGTGAAATCGAACCGCAGCCGTTCCGGAGCGACCAAAGATCCGGCTTGTTTCACGTGTTCACCAAGAACCTCCCGGAGAGCCGCGTGCAGCAGGTGCGTTGCGGTGTGGTTGCTCATGGTGGCAAGCCGCCGGCCGATGTCGACCGAGGCGACGACTTCGGCGCCGACTCGGAATTCGCCTTGCTTCACCTGCACCCGGTGCACTCGGACTCCCGAAACCGGACTGAGGGTGTCGATAACCTCCGCTCGCGCCCCGGCCGTTTCGATGACGCCGCGATCACCCACCTGCCCGCCGGCTTCGGCGTAGAAAGGGGTACGGTCCAGTACCACCTCGCCGGTCTCACCCGCCGCCAGGCGATCGACGAGTTCCTCGCCCGCGATGAGGGCGACGACGCGGGCCGGCACGTCGGTCAGCTCCGTATATCCGACGAACTCACTGCGAATTCCTTGGTCGGCCAATCGGCGGTAGACCGCGGCAACTTGGAGGTCTCCCCCCTTCCAGCTGGCTCGGGCTCTCTCCCGTTGGCGTTCCAACTCTTTCTGAAAGCCTTCCTCGTCCACTGCCAGACCTTGTTCCGCCGCTATTTCCTGGGCGACGTCGAAAGGAAAGCCGTAAGTGTCGTAGAGCCGAAACAATTCCTCTCCCGGGATGGTGTCTGCTCCGGACTCCCGGACCCGGTGAATGACGTCCTCCAACAGATGAAGACCCTGGCTCAGCGTGGCCGAAAAGCGCTCTTCCTCGCTCTTGACCACTTGCGCCGCATGTTCACGGCTGCCCAGGAGCTCCGGGTAGGCGCTGGACATCAGTTCGCCCACCAGGGCGGTGAGGGTATACAAGAACGGCTCCTCGCGTCCCAGTCGCCTGCCGTGACGAATAGCGCGCCGAAGTATCTTCCGAAGGACGTACCCCCGGCCCTCATTGCCGGGTAAAACTCCGTCGTCGATCAGGAACATCGCCGCCCGGCTGTGATCGGCCAAGATCCGGAGACTCACGTCATCGTCGGGGTTTGCACGGTAGGAAGTAGCAGTCAGCCGACAGGCTTCCTCGATGATGGGACGGAAAAGGTCCGTGTCATAGTTGCTGGCGACTCCCTGTAGGATTGCCGTGATTCGCTCCAGGCCCATTCCCGTGTCGATGGAAGGACGGGGCAGAGGGATCAGTTCGCCCGAAGCGCTCCGCTCGTACTGCATGAACACGAGATTCCAAATTTCCACAAACCGATCCGACTCCACTCCGAAAGGGGTCGTGGTGTCGCCGATGCGTTGGCCCAGATCGAAATGAAGTTCCGAACACGGACCACAGGGACCCGTCTCGCCCATTGCCCAAAAGTTGTCATCTTCGCCGGCTCGAAAAATACGGCTTTCGGCGACTCCGATCTCGTCCCGCCAAATGTTGTAAGCGTCGTCGTCGTCCTCAAAAACGGTTACGATGAGGAGCTCCGGGTCAAGACCGAAGACGCCGGTGCATAGCTCCCAGGCGTAGCCGATCGCCTCGCGTTTGAAGTAGTCGCCGAAGGAGAAATTACCCAGCATCTCGAAAAAAGTGTGATGGCGGGGCGTTCGGCCTACGGTCTCCAAATCGTTATGCTTCCCGCTAACCCGCATGCATTTTTGGCTCGAGGTGGCTCGGGAGTACTCCCGACGCTCTTTCCCGAGAAAGACGTCCTTAAACTGGTTCATTCCCGCGTTGGTAAATAGGAGCGTAGGGTCGTCCTTCGGAACGAGAGAACTGCTCTTTACGCGCCGGTGTCCCCGCTCCTCGAAGTATCGCAGAAACGTCTCTCTGATCTCGTTGGATGTCAGCATGGTGCGTCACTCTGTTCCGCGGCGGGTTACCGGCCCCGCCCGGCAAGATGTCGTACAACCTCTTTGCCCTAACTATGGCAGCCGGCTCCGCCGGGATGAGCCGACTCTCGAGCCGATTCCAAAGAATCTACTCGGTAACGTCTCGAAACCAAGGAGCCAGCCTGTCCCGCACTGTTTCGGCCGGGTACCCCAGACGCAGACAGTACTCATACAGTCGCTTCAGTGCCCGCAGTCGGCTCGGTTCCCCGTGCAGTCGCAACCATCTTTCGACCGCGCGTGCAAGCGCTTCCGATTCCGGCAGCTCCTGTTCGGCCTGGTGCAGGGCAAGCCGGATCATTCTAGCATCCAGACCCAACTGTCGGAGCTCTAATTGGATGCGTCGCTTACCCCAAAAGTCGACGGTTCGGCGCCGAATCGCTCGTTGTTGCGAGAACGATCGGTCGTCCAGAAGTTGGAGATCGGTGAGTCGGTTCAAGACCGCCTGAATTTCAGCAGGGTCGTCGGAACGCCGTGACAAACGCCGCCGCAGCTCCTCCGAGCTGTAGGCTCGGCGGGCCAGTAAACGCATTGCATAATCCAGTAGATTGCGGCTCACACCATGTCGGAGGAAGTCACGATTCCTTGCAGCTTCAATTTCAGATCTTCCGGCGCTGTGGCGTATCGTAGCGCATCTTCACGGGAAATGTGACCCTGTTGATGGAGGTCAAAGATAGATTGGTCGAACGTCTGCATCTTGTATTGCGTGTAACCGGTTTCCATGGCGTGACGGATTTCCTTCATGCGCTCGGGCTGTGTGATCAGGGAAGCCACCAGTTCAGTGTTCCGGAGAATCTCCACCGCCGGAAGTCGTTTGCCGGAAACGGAGCTCCGGATCAGGCGCATGGATACGACCGCGTTTAAAGCCGAGGCCAACTGGAAGCGAACATCCCTCTGCTGCGCCACGGGAAACATCGCAACGATGCGGTCGATCGTGGTGACCGCGTCGGTCGTGTGTAGAGTACTGAGGACGAGATGACCGGTCTGGGCGGCCTGCAAAGCAATCAAGACCGTCTCTTGGTCGCGCATTTCGCCGACCATGATGACGTCGGGATCCTGACGCATGGCGGCACGCAAGGCGGAGGCGAAGTCGTGGGTGTCGGTGGACGTCTCGCGCTGGGAAATGATGGAAAGTCTGTCGGGCAACAGGAACTCAATGGGGTCCTCGATCGTGATGATATTGCAGCGTCGAGTCTCATTCAGATAACGAATCATAGAAGCGAGGGTGGTGGATTTTCCGCTTCCGGTCACTCCGGTGACGAGTACGAGACCCCGCTGACTGTCGGCAATGTCTTTAAGCACCGGAGGGAGATTCAGCTCCTCAATCTGCGGTACGTTGACGGGGATCAGTCGGAAAGCCATAGCGATGGTTCCCCGCTGGTAGAAAACCGCCAGGCGAAAGCGCCCCAAACCTTCGAGTCCGAACGACAAGTCCACTTCGGACTTGTTCGCCAGAACTTCCTTCTGCCGCTTGTTCAAGATCTCGGCGACGATCCTGGTGGTGTCCTCCTTCTGGACGGTGTCGAACTCTTGCAGAGGCTCAAGCTGCCCTTCCACCCGGATAAAGGGGTGGTTTCCGACTTTCAGATGGATGTCCGACGCACCTACTCCCACCGCGTACCGAATGAGTTTTTCCAAATTGATCATTGAGCAAACCCTTCGTGTATATCGGCAGAGGCCGTTACCCGGCTTAGCGTCTCCCTACCTTCCGAACATCGTTACCGACAGTCGGGAGCAATATCTTTACCCGGGTGCGTGGCAATTCTACCAAGAGGGAACGTGCCGGCCGGCCGACGAAGCGCGTGGCGCGTGCGGCGTGGGGAGGTTGCCGGACCCGAGGACGGCTGTCTCGGCCGTGTGGCACGGGCATCCTTGCCCATGGCCGTTCTGCGTGACTCGCGGCGCATTCCCCATGCCCGGGGCCGTACTGGGTATTGCGTACTGCGTACGGCGACGGGGGGCGCAGTATCCGGTACGTTGTACGCGAAAGGCGGCCGCAGGCGCAGACGCCTGCGGGGCCCTAGCACCATGGCGTCGTACCCGCTACGCGGAACGCAGCACGGAGGACAGGGAACGGGTTACGGGGAACGGAAACAGTCGCTATTCCGACGCGGACGTCCGGGTACGGACGGGAGTCATCCAGCCGAACCGGTCTTCCACTCGGCCCTCTACGTATTCGAAAAATGCTTTCTGGAGAGCCGTGGTGACGGCACCTCCTCGCCCCGAACCGATCGGAATGCGATCCACGCTTCTGATCGGCGTGATCTCCGCCGCGGTGCCGGTCAAGAAGACTTCGTCCGCGGTATAAAGCATTTCCCGAGGGATCGGCTGCTCGATCGTTTCGATCCCGAGTTCCCCGGCCAGCCGGAGTACCGAATCGCGAGTGATGCCCGGAAGGATGGCGCTTGCGACCGGGGGAGTGTAGATCTTACCCCTCGTCACCACGAAAACGTTCTCTCCGCTTCCCTCGCTGACGTGCCCGTCGACGTCGAGAGCAATTCCCTCCGAGAATCCGTTGAGGAGCGCCTCCATCTTGATCAAAGCGCCGCTCAAATAGTTGCCGCCCGCCTTGGCTACGGTGGGAAAGGTGTCGGCGGCCGCGCGTCGCCAGCTCGACACACAGGCGTCAATGCCTTCCTCGAGAGCCGAATCGCCCAGGTACTTCCCCCACTCCCAGACGATGATGTAGGTCTCCGGAGGATTGTTCAAAGGATTGACGCCCATGTCTCCGACTCCTCGGAAAACCAGCGGGCGGATGTAGCAAAATTCCAGTTCGTTACTGCGAACCGTTTCCACGGCCGCTTCCATTAGCTGTCCCAGATCGAAAGGGATCTCCATCCGGTAAACTTTCGCCGAGTCGAGGAGCCTGCGTAGGTGATCTTCCAAACGGAAGATTTCGGGTCCCCGCTGCGTTTCGTAACAGCGGATCCCCTCGAACACGCTGCTGCCGTAATGGAGGCCGTGAGCTAGCACATGAACCGTGGCTGTCTCCCACGGAATCAGCTGACCGTTATGCCAGATATAACGACTCGGTTTCAACATGGCGATTAGCATAGGCGGGCTCCTATCTCAAGTCAATCCGCGGCATTGCCTCACCAAAGAGGAGTCCGAAACGGGGTGGCTGTCTCACGTATGCCGATCTCTGCGCCGAATTTGGGCTGAATTGTCGCAGTTGAGTTGTTTTGAGAGAGTGAGTTAGGCATTGTCTCAAGGCCGAAAATGTGGGCACTTCCCCAGGAAGTACCAGAGCGAGGTCTACAAGACCTGCCTCTTGCGCCGTTCCTAACGCGAAGGCGGCCGGGTCGAATACCAGCCCTGAGCAACCTGTCTGACTTGCCCGAGCCTCTGATGGAGCTCATCTTCCGTTACCTGCGCCAAGAACCGTCCGGCAACGGGTTGCGGGACCTCGACCAAGAACCGGGTAGCCTTCCAGGGAGCCGAAAAGGCGCCTTCTACGTCCTCAGCCAACCGACTCCGATGCGACAGCGGGCTTTTCAACGGGTGGGACTACAACCGACTCTGGTAGTCCGAACCGCGCATAGCGAATCACCGCCGCCCCATAGCTGCCGTGGCACTTACTGCATCTTCTGGGTGTAAGGCGATCGGGCTCATTTCCTTGGGCGGGAGGTGAGTTGGGAACGGGTCACGCGGATTCCACGGTTGGGTCAGGATGCCACACCGGTTGAGTCATGTCGGGACGCCCGTTCAGCCGGCGCTGTCGTGATC
>JAPXNP010000081.1:0-7464 GCA_033811955.1 Acidobacteriota bacterium | reverse complement strand
GGAATCCGCAGCATCCCGATATCCTCTTCCAGAAGCTTCCCTTCGGGCGGCCGCGGCTCGATCCGGCACCGAGTCAGGCTGACTTCCTGCGGCTCGGACCGCCGGGCTCGGATTACCTTCAGTGCGACTTCAGAGCCCTCGGGACCCCGAAGCCTCCGCTGCACCTCCCAAGCGCTCATCAGAGCGGTGGAACGCCCCTCGACGGCTTCCAATAGGTCGCCCGTCCTCAATCCGATCTTCTCCGCCGGACTACCGGGGGTCACCGCTACGACGTAGGCATACCCGTAACGCTTCGAGACGATCAGACCCACGTCGCCTTGTCCCGCTTCCTGAAGTTCCCGGTAGACCTCGGCAGCGACAAACCCGGCGTAAGGATCCAGCGCTTCCACCATCCCTTCGATCGCCCCCCGAAGACTCTCGTTAAGATCCGGTTCTTCGACGTAGTCGCGCCGCACGTGATCCAACACGGCACTAAACAAAGACAAGTCCTGGTATGTCTCCTCCTGCCCCACAACTTGCGGCAGGAGCCCACCCACCAACGCATACGCGACGATGAGCGTCGAAACCAACAGGACAAGAAACTTCACTCGCTCGGCCATAATATGAAAACCTTTCCGCGGCCTGTCCGACGAAAAAGCAAAATGACGGAGGCAACAACATCGCTATCATATGCGAACGGCCGGACCGGAAACAATTGACAATATACTGCACATGCGCCGTTTAAGAGTCGGACGACCGGCGCGAGTAGTTCGGCCGTGGGGAACCAAGACAAAATGTCCGCCCCGGGACGTTGGATGAGCCTGGATATCGGCACCAAGCGTGTGGGAATCGCCTTAAGCGACCCTCTGGGGATCACGGCTCGCCCTTTCAGCGTAATTCCCCGCAGGCCTCGGCTCTTCGACCACATTCAGGCGCTCGTCGAGGAGTACGACGTGCGAGGGATCGTGGTCGGAATTCCGCGTCGAACCGGCGGCGAGGAAACCGAACTTTGCGACCAAGTGCGACAACTTGCCTCAGAACTGGAAAAGCGACTCGGAGTCAAGGTCCGAACCTACGATGAACGGTATTCCACCAAAGAGGCCGAACGTATGATGTCGGAACGGGGAATACCGGTGAGGGAAAGACGGGCGCGGCGTGACGCTTTTGCCGCGGCGGTGATTCTTCAGTGGTTCTTGGAGGAACATGATCGGTAGACGTTGGCGCAGAGGACTCGCAGTCATCGGACTGGTCGGTTTGGCCGGAGCGGCGTTGGTCGCTTCCTCCCTTTGGCGCTGGTGGTCCTTTCAGGTGAGTACCCCTTATCGAGGCTACCTTGAGCCGATGGTTACGGTACACATCCCCGAGGGCACTTCGGTCAGCCGGATCGGAGTCCTTCTGGAAGAGGCGAGAGTCGTCCGTTCGGCTCAGATTTTCACCGTCTATGCCCGACTGACGGACGGCTCACCCCTTCAAGCCGGAGTTTACCGTTTCGACAAGGCGGAATCTCTGGAGGAAGTTATTCGAAAGCTGCGGCGCGGCGAAACCTTGCAGGTTCGGGTAACCATTCCCGAAGGTTCCGACTTGGTGCAAATCGCCGTGATTCTCGCCAAAGAGCGTGTGGCGCAAATCGAGGATTTCATGGAGGCTGCGGCAAACCCGGAGGAGATCCGCGACCTGGATCCTCAAGCGACCGACCTGGAAGGTTACCTGTTTCCGGATACCTATTTTTTCCCGCCCGATGTGAGTGCACCACAGATCGTCCGACGCATGGTTGCAAACTTTCGCCGCCACTGGAAGGAGAGGTTCGAGAGGCGTACCTTCGAGACGGGTTGGACCGTGCGAGAGGTGGTGACACTGGCGTCGCTGATCGAAAAGGAAACCGGCGTCCCGCATGAGCGGCCGTTGGTCTCGGCCGTGTTTCACAATCGGCTACGCATGGGGATGCCTCTCATGTGCGATCCGACGGTGATTTACGCCGTCGCTCTAGAGCGCGAATTCGACGGAATCATCCACCGTAGCGACCTGGAAATCGATTCCCCTTACAATACGTATCGTTACCCCGGACTGCCTCCCGGTCCGATTGCCAACCCGGGACTTGCTTCCATCGAGGCGGCGCTCGAACCTGCGGACGTGGATTACCTGTATTTTGTGGCCCGTGGGGACGGCGGACATGTATTCTCGCGCACGTACGCCGAACACGCCCGGGCCGTGCAGCGTTATCGAAACTGATACGAGAAGCGCCGAACAGGTCTGAGATTCGCTGCCTTTTTCCACCGACCCCAAGCTAGCCGACGCCGACCCCGCCGACTTGCGGTAAGATGAAAGCCGTCAAGGCGTTTGCTCTATGAACCACCGCGTGAACCACATTTTGGCCGCAGCATTGGCGATCCTGACGACTGCGGCCGGCCCAGCGGCCGGTTTCGCGTCTCCCAGCTCGGCCAAGCGGCTCGCCCCGGGCATGTTCCGCCTGGAGATCCCTTTTGAGACCGCTTGGTCGGCCATGCTCGACCTTCTGCGGGAAGAGGGTTGGAACATTGAAAAAGAAGATCACACCGCGGGGGAAATCCTGACCGCTTATAAGGAATACATTTCAGGTTCCATGACTGAAACTCAGCTAGCGAAAGTCGCAGAAGTGAGACCTTTGGGAGACGGGGACTGGATCCGGGCGGACTTGCGATACGACATCCAGATCCAGCTGGTGGAACCCCGCGTGACTCTAGTGACGATACAGGCGGGTTTTCGGGCTTTGAGTCGCTCCTTCCTCGGTGAACAAAAATGGCACTCGCTGCCAAGCCTTGGGAAGAAGGAAGCCGAACTACTTTTTCGACTTGGACGTCGGCTCTTCGGAGACCGCTTCGAGCTGGAAGGTTCGGCTTGGGATTGGCTGCAAATTGAACCACCGGCGGTGCCGCCGGAAGGGAGAACCAATCAGCCCCGTACGACAAGCCCACAGAAGCCATGACCGAGCGGCTGCTTATGATCATCGATCGCGGAGCGCAGATCGGCCTGTGGGCGTTCTTCGTTTCCTACGTGATCCTTCTGTTGGCGGCCCGGGTCCGACTGCGGGCTCGTCGGCGGCACCTGGAAGATGTTTTGGTGGGAGGAAAGGAAGCGGATGAGGGGTCCAACCTGCGACGACGGCCTCTTCCTCCCGGAGTCGAATGGAAAGTCGTCCTGCGAGCACTGTTGCCGGCCCTGCTGGTTGGTTTGTCGGTATTCGGAGGATACCTTTTGCTCCCCTTGCCGGGGATAGAGAATCTGGTGACGGCCTCCGTCTGGCAGCAATTGCCTTTACGCCTCACGCGCCTGCAGTATGACCGCTTTTACGAAGGCTTCTCGCTGGAGGGGGACGTGTGGAACCAAACGGATGAACCGATGTCCGACCTTCGCTGTGTCGTCGAGATTCTGGATCGAAACGAACAGCTGCTGGATGTCGTCACAGTAGAAGTGACTCCCAAAACCATTCCTCCCGGAACCAGTGGAACGTTTCGGCTGCGCTATACCAAGTCATCACCGTTCTTGGGAGGCTACCGAGTGTCTTTTCGAGACGGCCAAGACAGGCCGATTCCGCACATGACGGGTTTTGATGCCGAGTAAGCCTCTTCTCCTCCGATTGCGTTCCTGGTCGCTGTGGCGCTTACTTCCGTACCTGAAGCGCTATCGCTTCCGCTTGATCGTCGGCTGCCTCATGGTACTTCTGACGGATCTGGCCGGGGTAGCCATTCCGTGGGTTCTCCGAAACGCCACGAACACTCTCCAAGGGGCGAGTTTCTCGACTTCGCTCCTGGTTCGCTACGCCGTCCTCATTCTCGGTTTGAGCATTCTCGGGGGCGTGTTCCGTTTCTTCATGCGAAGGATCGTGATCGGAGCATCCCGCTACATCGAGTACGATCTAGGCAACGATCTGTTCGCCTCGCTCGAGCGAATGGCCGCTCCCTTCTACCGACGATTCACCACTGGCGACCTGATGGCCCGCCTGACCAACGACCTAAGCGCCGTGCGCATGGTCCTAGGTCCGGGAATCATGTACTCTATGGAGACGCTTTTCACGGCTACCCTGATAACGGTTCTTCTGTTTCGCATCAGCCCCTCTCTGGCCGTTCTCATCCTGCTCCCCGCCGTCGTGGTTTCCTTGCTGGCCCGTCGAGCCGGGAGATTGATCCATCAGCGTTTCGAGAAGATCCAAGAGCAGTTTTCCTGGCTGACCACCTTGGCGCAGGAAGTCGTCAGCGGGATTCGCGTGGTGAAGGCTTATACCCAGGAGCCGGCGACGGCCCGACGTTTTGAGGAGGCCAATCAGGAGTACGTCGGTCGTAGCATGCGGCTGGTGAAACTGTGGGGTGCCTTTCAGCCCATGCTGGCTTTGCTCTTGGGGGTGTCCCTCGTGGTGCTGATGTGGTTCGGCGGTCGGCAAGTGATGACGGGCCGGATCACCCTTGGAGATTTCGTCGCCTTCATCGTGTATCTCGGCATGCTGACCTGGCCGACCATCGCTTTGGGTTGGGTGATCAACATCGTCGAACGAGGTTCGGCTTCCATGACTCGACTGCTGGAAATCCTCGACGCCGAGCCGGAGGTTCGGGACGACGAATCGGTCCTTCCGGGCCCGATTTCGATTCAAGGACATATTGAAGTCCGCAACCTCAGCTTCAGGTACCGGGATCAGCTGATCCTCGACGATATCAGCTTCACCGTCTCCGTTGGTGAAACCTTGGCCATCGTGGGGCGCACCGGGTCCGGCAAGAGCACTCTCATGAACTTGTTATGCCGTCTCTACCCGGTTCCACCTTCCACGATCTTTATCGACGGACACGACATCAACCGCATCCCGCTCAGGGCATTGCGACAGGCGATCGGCTACGTCCCGCAGGATGCGTTCCTGTTCTCCGACACGATTCGGGGCAACATTGCGTTCGGACGTCCCGACGCCGATTTGGCATCCGTCGAGCAGGCGGCGGGTGCGGCTTACATTCTGCCCGACATTCTTGATCTTCCCGAACGGTTCGAAACCTTTGTGGGAGAACGCGGCATCACTCTTTCCGGAGGACAAAAGCAAAGGGTCAGTCTAAGCCGGGCACTTCTTGTTCAGCCGCGGATTCTGCTTCTCGATGACGCCCTGTCGGCGGTGGACACCGAAACCGAAGCCAAGATCTTGGCGTCGTTACGGACGTACCTCGAAAGGTGCACGGCGATCCTGATCTCCCATCGCGTCTCCACCTTGACGTTGGCGGATCGGATCCTCGTACTCGAGAACGGGCGGATTGTCGAGCGGGGCACCCACGAGCAGCTTCTGAGTCGGGAAGGCTATTACGCCGAGCTGTATCGCCGGCAGTTGCTGCGGGAGGAGTTGGAAGTCGAGCCATGAGCCAATTCCACGAAGAAGCGGCACTGGGCGTTATCTACGACCACCGGCTGGCCCGTAAACTGTTGAGATACCTCTATCCATACCGTTACTTCGTCGTTGTCTCGGTGGTTCTTCTCGCGGCCGTTTCCCTCCTGCGCCTGGTAGGCCCCTACCTGGTCAAGGTAGCCATCGACGACCACATCCTAAAGAATGATTTCTCCGGCCTCCAGGGGGTCGTCTTCCTCTTTGTCCTGGTACTGGTCGGACAGTTTGCCGTGGGCTACGCCCAAACCTACATTACGAACTGGACCGGCCAGCAGATCATGGCGGACTTACGCCGGCAAATCTTCCGTCACGTACAAGAATTGGACGTTTCGTTTTTCGATCGTACTCCCGTAGGTAGAATCATCACCCGAATGACCAACGACGTGGACGTACTCAACGAATTGTTCACGTCGGGCGTCGTCAACATCGTGGGCGACTTGGTCTCTCTCTTGGGAATCGTTGGAATCATGGTCTGGCTGGACTGGCGTCTCGCCTTGGTCACGTTTGCCGTGATTCCGCTCCTGTTCGCCGCTACGATCATATTCAAGCGAAAGGTACGGGGCACCTACCGGCGCGTGCGTACCGCTTTGGCTCGCATCAACGCTTTCCTGCAGGAGCATTTGACGGGCATGAGCATCGTGCAAGTGTTCGTCCAGGAGAACCGTAAGCTGAAAGAGTTCGAGCAGCGGAATCGTGAGCACCTCGACGCCAATTTGGCCTCCATTTACTACTACGCCGTTTACTATCCCGTGGTGGACGTGCTGGGCGCCGTTTCGATCGCTCTCATAGTTTGGTATGGAGGCGGACAGGTACTCCAGGGTGCCGTCCAGTTGGGCGTTCTGGTGGCTTTCGTTCAATACGCGGAGCGCTTCTACAAGCCTATTTCCGACCTCAGCGAAAAGTTCAACATTCTGCAGAGCGCGATGGCCAGTTCGGAGCGGATCTTCGACCTGCTGGAGACACCGGTGGAAATCCGGTCACCTGAAAGACCGGCTCCCCTGCAGCAAGTCCGGGGCGAAATCGAGTTCCGGAACGTCAGTTTTGCGTATCGCGCCGACATACCGGTCCTTTATGACATCAATCTTCATATCCGACCGGGTGAAAAAATCGCGGTCGTGGGGCCCACCGGCTCCGGCAAGTCAACGCTGATCAACCTGTTGTGCCGTTTTTACGAACCCACTCAGGGGGAAATCCTGCTGGACGGAGTGGACATCCGCCGGATCGATCTGCCGACGTTGCGCGGCGCACTGGCCTTGGTCCTGCAAGACGTGCACCTGTTCAGCGGAACGGTGGAAGAGAACATTCGCCTGTGGATGCACCCCATCTCCCGAGAGAACGTCTTGGAGGCCCTGCGCCAGGTTCACGGGGATCGGGTCCTGGGACGGCTGCCCCAAGGCTTGGAAACCCAGGTGGGGGAACGAGGCTCGAATCTTTCCACCGGCCAGCGACAATTGATCGCGTTCGCCCGGGCGCTCGCTCATCGCCCCGCGGTGCTGATTCTCGATGAAGCCACCTCTTCGGTGGATACGGAAACCGAACTGCTGATCCAAGACGCCGTTTACCGCCTGATGGAACACCAAACTTCCATCATCATCGCCCACCGACTTTCCACGATCCAGCACTGCGATCGGATCGTCGTCCTGCACAAGGGACGAATACGGGAGATGGGCACGCATCGGGAGTTGTTGGCCCGCAACGGGATCTATCGAAGGCTGTACGAACTCCAGTTTGCTGAACGAGCCGTCGGCCTCCGCCAAGCGGCCGGTTGACGACTCCCGGGGCGTCGGCTTCCGGTGCACCGTGGTGTGCTTTGCAGACGGCTCTCGACTTTATGAACCCTCCCGTACCACTGCGAGGAGCGTCGAAGCGGTTCACCCGCAAGCGCTTGCGAACGGGACCGCGCCAATGCGCACCCTTCCGAGGCTAAAGCCTTCAGCCGTTTCTGCCGATGTCATTGTGCAGAGTTCAATGACTACACCGACCGCTTACCATGAAGCGCTGCGGGAAACCAGGGGCCTGCAGCTGAAATTGGGGGTCTATGTGGACCCTGCCGTCGTGCAGGAGATTCCGCGGCAGACGGCCGAGGAGTTCCAGAT
>JAPXNP010000080.1:6968-7525 GCA_033811955.1 Acidobacteriota bacterium | reverse complement strand
GTGCCCGGTCGGCATGAAGTACCTTGGGCGCGTAAGACTTAGAGATACGGCGCCTGAATTTCGACGCCCGTTGAACAGTCTTTGGGAACCCAATCGCGGCGATAAGTACGAACGCGCTTTCTTTTTCCGACGCGGTTGGTTCGCGAAACGCTGGTGCCGCTCTACATTCGGCCCCGACGACGAATCTTTGAATCTCAAAACCCGCGACGAGCCCGCACCGGCTCCCGGCAAGCGGATCCTTGTGTCGCACTTCCGGCTGTGACCGCCGGTTCCCATCCCGTCGGAGTGCGGCCCTCTACCGTCGGCAAGAGGCTGCTCATACCTTCAAGAAGATCTTCTTGCGGAACAGGAAGTACAGCAGGAGCCACTTGACGGCGAAGACCGAAGCCAACCAGACGACGTCGCGGTACAGTTCCAGGTGGTTGACGATTCCCTCGACGAAGATGCGGGCGATGCACCCGAAATCGAAGATGCTCTGCAGGACGTAGATGGTCAGGGGATTCAGTCCGATGACGATGAAGAAGAACGCCCAGCGACGGTACCGTCTGACGTCGATG
>JAPXNP010000080.1:1582-6958 GCA_033811955.1 Acidobacteriota bacterium | reverse complement strand
ATCCAGTAGAACACGCCCAGCAGGAGATAGCTCCAACCGGCGGCGTAGACGGCGTAGGAACTGGTCCAGATCAGCTTGTTGATGGGGAAGACCAGGTTCCACGCCAGTCCCGCCGCAACGCCCGCCGCTCCGGCGGCCAGCAGCCACAGCGTCTTCCTCGTCCCGCTCAGACCGGAGCGCAACAGGTGGCCGGCGAAGCCTCCCAGAAGCACGGTGGCCACCGCCGGCAGGGTGCTCAGGATTCCCTCGTTGTCGCCGAAACGGTAACAGCAGAAGCGTCCCGGCAGAAGGAGGCGGTCGATGTATCCGCACAGGTTGCCCTCGGGCGTCAGAACACCGGCGCCGTATCCGGGCACGGGGACCAGCATGAGCAGGGCCCAATAGCCCAACAGAATGCCGACGGCCGCGGCGACCTGTCCGCGAATGCCGGTCCGCATATAGATCAGGGCGGCCACCCCGTAGCAGACGGCGATGCGTTGCAGGACGCCGGTCCAACGGAAGTTCTCAAATTCGAACAGCAGGATGTGGTTGTAGACCAACCCGAGGAGGAACAGGATGAGGGTCCGATACAGGATGTGGCGGTACAAGTCGGCGGGACGGTCTCCCCGCTGCAGGCGCTTGCTGATGGAGAAGGGAAGAGCCGACCCGACGATGAACAGGAACAGAGGGAAAATCAGGTCGTAGAAGGTGAAGCCGTGCCAAGAGGAGTGCTCCAGTTGCCCGCTGAGAACCCGGGCCCACGGGGTGTCGATGATCTGAAACAGGGCGCGGAAGAACGCGTCGGCCCCGATGATCCAGAACATGTCGAAACCTCGCAGGGCGTCCAGCGACACGACCCGCCCGGGAGGATAAGAATTCGTCGCAGCCTGCATGTATGCCCCTTTCGTCTTCGGTTCGGAACCCACCGTCCGCCCCCGCCCGGCACCGGCGCGAATTTACGCGGGAGAAGAGCCGAGAGCAAGCCGTAGTCTTACAGCTTGGTGCTCCGAATTTCCGCTCCTATAATGGCGTCCATGAGAATCACCGCCCCAGTATGTGTGGCCTTAACGGTCTCGCTTGTTTGCGCCGGCGAAACCATTTCCCTGTTCAACGGCCGGGACTTGACGGGTTGGACGGCCGACGTTCCCGCCGCCGACGGAGGGAAAGAGGTGCCGCCCAGCTTCATCGTTCGGGACGGATTGCTGGTCAGTCTCGGTGAGCCCCGGGGTCATCTGATTACCAACGAGTCGTACTCCAACTATCGGCTCGAGGTAGAGTACCGCTTCCCCGGGGAACCCGGCAACTGCGGCATCCTGGTCCATGTCTCCAAGCCGCGCGTGCTGTACGGGATGTTCCCTCAGTCCATCGAGGTACAGATGCAATCGGGAGACGCAGGAGATTTCTGGTGTATCGGTGAGGACATCGAGGTTCCGGACATGGAGAAGCGACGTCCTCGGGAACCCGGACAACAATGGGGAGGGAAAGAAGGAGACGCGCGGCGGATCCTGAATCTGACCGACGGCTCCGAGAAGCCCGTGGGCGAATGGAACACGATGGTAATTGAATGCCGCGACCGGGAGATCAAGGTCTGGGTGAATGGTGATCTGGTCAACCACGGCTTCAACGCCACGGCTTCCTCCGGACGCATCGCCATCCAGGCGGAAGGCGCCGAAGTGGAGTTCCGGAAGCTACTCCTGACCCGGCTGGGTGACTGAACGTCACATCGAGAAGGGGCGAACGGGGGAGAGTCCAGGGTCGAAAGTCGCCGGTAGGAACTCGCAAGTCCCAAGTCGAAAGCCGAATGACTCCAAAGCTGAAGGCGGAAGTGGGAAGGTCAAGAAATGAATCGTCAAGCTCTCGGAGCACGGCGGCGTTGTCTCGCCGGCACGGATCCGGGAAATCCAGCGCAGAGTTGCCGCAGTCGAATCGCCGGGACGCCGGACGCAATCAGCGCGAATCCGCCGAAACGATGGAATCTGGGATGACTGAGGAACCGGGGTTGCGAGGAACTTACAAGATCGTGTATCCGTCTATTGCTCCCGGAGAGTGGCCGGATGACTGAAACGATTTTGACGGTTGTGCGCAATTTGCTGGAAGACGACCGAGTCGAAGAAGCGCTGGAGACGGCTCTGCGGGCGTCGGAACAAGAAACCGCCGATGCGGCGGTGTTCGTGGCGCTGGCGGAGGCCGCCGCGGCTATGGACGATTACCGGCAGACGGCAAGGGCCAGTCGAAAAGCTCTGTTGCTCTTGGCAGACGAATCGTCGCCTCTTTGCCGTGACGCCTGGTTTCAGGCGGCTTGGGCCGATTGGCGGACCTGGGATTTCGAAGCGGCCGAGCGCTGCCTGAGAAAATGCCTCGAGCTCGACGGCGACATGGCGGCCGCTTGGGATCTGCTGGCGTCGGTACTCGAGTTCCAAGGCCGGAAGAAGGAATCGGAAGAGGCGTATCAGCGGGCCGCCCATTTGTCTCCCAGAGATTTTCCGCCACCCACTCAGATTTCCGACAAGGAGATGAACTACCTCCTGGAGGAGAGCCTGGCCGAGCTGCCGTTGATGCTTCAAGCTGCGGCTCGGGAGGTATCGATCGTGGTCAGGGAACTACCCGATCGGGACATGGCCGTCGGTGAGGGTGGAGACGATCTTCTTCCGCCGGACTTGCTCGGATTGTTCGTGGGAACACCCCGCCCGGAACGAAGCTCCATGAATTCTTGGGAACAGCCTCCGGTCATTTTTCTCTTCAAGCGTAACCTGGAGTTGACGTGCACCGATCGGAGTTCTCTCCTGGACGAGATCGTGACCACGTTGCGTCACGAACTGGCCCACTACCTGGGCTTTGCCGAGGACGACATGGAACGCCTCGGCTTGGAGTGACGGGTGGAAGTGGTCGGCAAGACACTTTGGAGAGTCATGCCGGGACCGCCAAGGTTGTACACCGTGCGAAGTAGGCGCATCCTTGCAAGCCGTTCCCCGTTCCGTTCCAACGATTTGGCGTTGCTACAATTTGGGGAGTGCGTTTGACTTGCGCCGCCGCCGCGCCGTCGCGGAAAGGTCCGGGTGCAGATAAGGCTTTTGAATGGATCTACAAGAACTGAGAGCGTTGCTGAAGGGTTATGTAGAGAGCGACCCGGAGTCCCTCAAGACCTTGAGCACCGACTTCGGTCGGTTGGTGTACGCCACGCCGGCCGCGGTGGTGGCTCCCGCCGACGCCGACGACATCCGCCGGCTTTTGGATTGGGCCAACCAACACGGATGTCCGGTGGCCGTGCGCGGCTCGGGTCACTCTCAAGGCGGTCAGTCCCTTAATCTCCAAGAGGGAGTACTCCTGGACATGACGAGTCTCCGTAGGGTGGACCGTCCGAAGGACGGGACCGTCTGGGTGGATGCGGGCGCCACGTGGGAGGATGTGCTCGAACATGTCATGCCCCGGGGCTGGGTGCCGCCCGTTCTGACCAACAATCTTGCCGTCACGGTGGGAGGTACGCTCTCCGTCGGGGGACTCGGAGCGGCCTCGCATCGCTGCGGCACCCAGGCCGACAACGTGGAAGAGCTGGAGGTCGTCACCGGAGTCGGTGACTTGGTGCGCTGCTCCACCTCGGAGAACCGCGATCTCTTCGACGCCGTGCGCTCCGGTTTGGGACAGTTCGCCGTCATCGTGCGGGCGAAACTGAAACTGCGCCGCTACTCCCCCAATGTACGCACGTTTTACCTGCTCTACGACGACCTGCAAGCGCTCATGCAGGACTGTGAGCAGATCCTGCATGACCAACGCTTCGACTTTATCGAGGGCTGGTGCGCTCCGTGCGCTCAAGGGCTACGGACGATCGGGGGGATTCGGGTACCGTTCGCCGAATGGTTTTTCCCCGTTCATCTCGGCGTGGAGTACGCCGATTCGGCTCCCTCGGAGCACCTGCTTCACGGCCTACGGTTTTACCGTAGCGTCTATCTGGAGGATTCCGCGTTGGAGTCGTACTTTCGGAGGATGGAGCCCGTCTTCGAGCTCTGGAGAGAGAGCGGCGATTGGAGGTTGCATCATCCCTGGATGGAGGCGATCCTGCCGTGGGAGCGTGCCGGAGAGTACATTTCCGGCGTGCTGCGGAGCCTGCCACCGACGCTCCTAGGCTACGGCCACGTTCTTTTGTGGCCCTGTCGAGGGGCGGTCTCGGAGACGCCGATGTTCGTTCATCCCGGAGGCGAGTTTGTCATGGCTTTCGGTATCCGCCCGGCCGTCAGCCGGACCCAGCTCAAAATGGCCTTGTCGCTGCTGGACAAAGCCGGCGATCTCGTGTACCAGATCGGCGGGAAGCGGTATCTCTCGGGCTGGCTCGGGTTCGATTCCAGTCGCTGGCAAAGACACTTCGGTGACCGTCAACGCGAGGTTAGAGCGTGGAAGCGCTTTTTCGATCCCAATAGTGTCCTGAGTTCGGGGTTCATTCAGTACAACGAGGGGGAAAGCGAATGAAGCAGGTCTCTTTAGTTTCACTGGCCGTTTTGCTCTCATGCCTGGTCTCTTGGATCGGCTGCAGCCGGACCGGAGGCGACGAGGGGGTGACCGTTAATCAGGCGGAGATTCGCCGGCACTTGGAGGTTCTGTCGGCGGATGAAATGGAAGGGCGTTCACCCGGAACGACCGGTGGAAACAAGGCGGCGGCATACATTGCGGAGCAGTTCTCCGCCTTCGGCCTGGAGCCTATCGTCAACGGCGGGTATCTGCAGCCCGTGCCTATGGTCGGCACCACGGTCGTCGGCGAACCCGAAGTCGATTTGCAGTCCGGATCGCAGGCTGTCTCCCTTCGGTGGATGGAGGATGTGGTACTGGCGGCTGGGCCCTCCCCTGCGGATGTCTCGCTGGAATGGCCGGGCGTGCCGGTGGTGTTTGCCGGGTACGGAATCGTCGATCCGAGCACGGGCTGGAACGATTACGCCGGGACGGATGTAAAGGACAAGGTAGTCCTCGTTTTCGTCAACGATCCCCCTTCGGACGATCCCTCTTTCTTCGGCGGACGGGCGTTGACCTATTTCGGCCGGTGGACGTACAAGATTGAGGAGGCGGCCCGCCAGGGGGCAGCGGGTACCCTGATTATCCACAACACCGAGATGGCGGGATATCCCTGGTCGGTGGTGCAAACCTCCTGGAGCGGCGAGCAGTTTTACCTTCCCGACCAAGGGAATGAGCAAACGTCGTTTGCCGGGTGGATCTCTCAGGCGGCGGCACAACGACTGTTCGAATCCGAAGGTCTGGACTGGGAGACGGCCTTGAAACAGGCGGGTACCGAGGGGTTCCAAGCTCGACCCTTGCGCTGTCGGCTCACCGGCCGACTGGAGGCAAAGGTTCGAAGTATCGAGTCTCCGAACGTTCTGGGCGTAGCCCGCGGAGGGAATCCCGAGTCGGCCGACG
>JAPXNP010000080.1:0-1572 GCA_033811955.1 Acidobacteriota bacterium | reverse complement strand
CCTGGGAGTCGGCCCCGTGGTGGAAGGAGACGGCATCTACAACGGGGCGCTGGACAACGCCTCCGGCACAGCTCTGCTGCTGGAGCTGGCGCGAGTGGCCTCGGCCCGGCGAAACGAGTTGGGGAGATCCGTCTTGTTCGCCGCCGTGACGGCCGAAGAACAAGGTCTCCTGGGTTCCCGCTACCTCGCCGAAAATCCTCCGGTTCCCGTCGAGCAACTCGTAGCCAATGTGAACTTCGACTCGATCAATGTTTGGGGAGAGACCGAAGACATGGTCGCTATGGGAGCGGAGAAGTCTTCGCTGGATGTGGTGGTTCAGGAGGTTCTGTCCGAGATGGGTCTCGAGCGCTCGCCCGACGCCTTCCCGGAGAAGGGGCACTTCTTCCGCTCCGACCACTTCAGCTTCGTGCGGCGCGGTATTCCCGCCGTTTATTACGATTACGGATTGCGGTTCCGTAACCAACCTCCCGACTGGGGTAAACGACTGATGGAAACGTACGTCGACAAGCACTACCATCAGCCCAGCGACGAGTACGATCCGGAGTGGAGTCTCGAGGGTGCGGTGCAGTTTGGGGAGGTCGTTTGGCGCACCTTGGTCAGGATCGCCAACGTCCCCGAGGGACCGCAGTGGAAACCCGGAGAACCCGATGCTTCCGGGATCGTGCTGGAGACGGGCCGCTGACCGGAAAGACTTGACCGCGGGGTCACCACCGCGTTTGGGAGGGCAAGGAACATGTCGTTGATTAGCTTAGAGAAATACGTGGAGAAGGAAAGAAACGAGAGCCCGGGGTGGCAAGACCTCTTTCAACGGTCCGAGGTTGCTAAGAAAAACAGCGAGCCTCTTTACACCGTGCGCGAGATCTTACAACAACCCTGGGTCTGGGTTGAGTCGGCCAAACTCGCGGTAGAAAAATCGAATGAGGTAAACGAACTGCTCCACCAGTCGCCAAAGGTAGTGCTGACAGGCGCAGGATCCTCCTATTTCGTAGGGTGTACCGTCGACCTATTGCTGCGGGGTTGTCTGCAAAAGGAATGCGTGTCGATTCCCACGACGGACTTGATTATCGCTCCCAGGATTTATTTATTCCCCGCGAATACGGGCCTCCTTATCTCGTTCTCCCGTTCCGGGGCGAGTCGCGAAAGCTTCGAAGCCATTCAAGCCGTCCGTCGGCACTTTCCGGGCTTTCTTCACCTCCTGATCACTTGCAACTCGGAAGGCGAGTTGATCACTCGCTTTTCCAAAGATCCGGATTTCCATGCGCTTCCGCTTCACCCGACCACTTGTGACAAGGGCCTGGCTATGACCAGTTCATTTACCAGCATGGCGATCACCGCTCAAATGCCGGTTTTCGGGCGGGAGGTTTCCGAGTATCTGAGCCACGTTCGGAATTTGGCGGAACTGGGGAGGTATGTTTTGGCCAGGAGCGCTGAAATTTACGAAGCTATTCGCGCGAGTCGGCCGACCCGGGTGTGTATCTTGGGAAGCGGCGTGCTGGCAGGTGCAGCGAGGGAAGGGGCGCTGAAGATCCTGGAGCTCTCCGACGGCCGGATCGCCACGCTGGCCGAAAGTTT
>JAPXNP010000079.1:0-7585 GCA_033811955.1 Acidobacteriota bacterium | reverse complement strand
TTACGTGAACGGCTTCTCGAGCTCCTTGGGCCGAGTGATTCGCAAGAGCCTCCCGATCGCGGTCATGGAGTCAACCCGGATCTCCTTGACCGGTTTGCTGCATAAGCATGCTGTTGACAAGCCTAGGACCAGTCAATAACATGCACGTCTGTCTTTGTTTCCGAGGTTCGATCTTGGATCCGAGTGAGTCGGCTTGAGGTGACGTCTGTGGAGCAGTTGGTCTTCTACTCGGCGGCGCTGGTGGCGGTGGTATCGGCTTTGTTGGTGGTCTTTCAGCGACGGGCGGTCCACAGCGTCCTGGCACTGATTGTTTGTCTCAGTTCCATAGCCGTCCTTTACTTCCAGTTGGGTGGGTATTTCCTGGCGGCCGTCCAGGTGATCGTATATGCCGGGGCCGTCATGGTGTTGTTCCTGTTTGTGATCATGCTGATTGATCCTGAATCGGAGATGTTTGTGGTGAAACGAACCCGCAGCCTGCTTTTGCCTGCCCTGGTTGTGGCGGGTGTCACTGGAGGCGTCTTGTCCTCCGTACTCCTGAGCTTTCGGGAGAGTCGGACGCCGGGAATGCCGGGGGGCTTGCGGGATATCGCGGCGGCTCTCTTTCGTGACTACCTGTTGCCGTTTGAAATTACGTCGATCCTGATACTGGCTGCAGTGGTGGGGGCGTTGATCCTGGCCAAGCGATCCGACTGATTCCGTTATGATTCCCGCGTCTCATTACCTGATCTTGGCGGCGGCGTTGTTTACGATCGGGGCGTTCGGTGTCGTCGTACGGCGCAACGCCATCACCATGTTTATGTGCATTGAACTGATGCTGAACGCGGTAAACCTGATTTTTCTAACCTTCGCCAGGGATTTCGCCCAGGTCGACGGTCAGGTGTTCGTGTTCTTCGTGATGACCGTAGCCGCAGCCGAGGCTGGAGTGGGTCTGGCTATTATCGTTCTGTTGTCGCGGCACACCCGTACGGTGGACGTGGATCAGGCCGACCGCATGAAGTGGTAAGCCGATGCTGGAGATCTTTCCTCTAATACTGCTGTTTCCCTTGTTGGGTGCGGGGCTGAACGGTGTCCTGGGGCGCCGTTTCCCGCCGGGATGGATCGCTGCGATCGGCTGTGGATCGGTGGCTCTCTCCTTTCTGGTGGCGGTCGGAGCATTGTTCGAACTGGTGCGTCTTCCCGCCGAGGGAAGGTCGGTGACCCAATCGCTGTTTGTTTGGATCCAGGCGGGGGATTTTCGCGCAGACGCCTCTTTTCTGCTGGATCCTCTGTCGGCCGTCATGATCCTCGTGGTCACCGGCGTCGGCTTCCTGATTCACGTCTACTCGGTGGAGTACATGCGGGGAGAGGGCGGATACTATAGGTATTTCTCCTATCTCAACCTGTTCATTTTCATGATGAGCGTCCTTGTGCTGGCCGACAACTACCTGCTTATGTTCGTCGGCTGGGAAGGTGTCGGCCTTTGCTCCTATCTGTTGATTGGCTACTACTTCGAGACGAAGGTCGCCGGCGACGCCGCCAAGAAGGCTTTTGTGGTCAACCGGATCGGGGACTTCGGGTTCTTACTGGGTATGTTCCTGCTGTTTCAGCTGTTCGGTACGCTCAGCTTCCACCCGCTGTTTGAAGCGGCGGCTCGGCAGTTTCCTCATGCCGAAGTGGGCTGGGGTGTCTTGACGGCGGCGTGCCTGCTACTTTTTGTCGGGGCTACGGGCAAGAGCGCTCAGATTCCCCTGTATGTGTGGTTGCCGGACGCCATGGCCGGTCCGACTCCCGTGAGTGCCTTGATTCACGCCGCCACGATGGTGACCGCCGGGGTCTACATGATCGCGCGGTCTTCCGCCTTGTATTCACGTGCTCCCGCAGCGATGGAAATTGTGGCCGTAGTGGGGGTGGCCACGGCCTTGCTGGCGGCTCTAATCGCCCTGGCCCAGCGCGATATCAAGCGGGTTTTGGCCTATTCCACCATAAGCCAGCTCGGATACATGTTCGTCGCGGTGGGAGTCGGCGCGTTTTCCGCGGGAATTTTCCATCTGTACACGCATGCCTTTTTTAAGGCGTTGCTGTTCCTTGGTTCGGGAAGTGTGATCCTCGCACTGCACCATGAGCAGGATATGTTCAAAATGGGGGGCTTAAAGAAATATCTGCCCTTCACCTGGGCCACCATGGGGATAGGCACTCTGGCCATCGCCGGGATTCCTCCTTTGGCCGGTTTCTTCTCGAAGGACGAGATTCTTTGGGAGGCCTTGGTGAGTCCGCACGGACATCCACTGCTGTGGGCGGTCGGCGTGATCGTGGCGGCCATGACGGCGTTCTACATGGCCCGTTTGATGTTCCTGACGTTTTACGGTTCCGAGAGATTCAAGAGCGAGCCGGCCCACCAGGCGGACCATGACGCTCAGGGACATGTTGAACGTGCTGAAAACCACAGCTCACCGCGGGAGTCTTCTTGGTGGATCCGGCTGCCTCTGGGGATCCTGGCGCTGCTGTCGATAGCGGCCGGTTTTGTGGGGTTGCCCGCTTGGCTGGGTACCAACCGGTTTGCCCGATTCCTGGAGCCCGCCTTTAGTTTCCGTATCTCGGAGCATGTTGCCGAAGACACTTCGGGCCACAGCCTCGAGATCGGCTTGACGATGTTGGTGGTCGCACTGGCACTGGGTGGTATTTGGCTGGCGTATCGGTTCTACGTGATGGATCCGACTCGTGCCGCGCGACTGGCCGAGGCGCATCCGACGCTGTACCGATTCGTGTGGAACAAGTTCTATGTGGACGAGCTCTACGACACGTTGATCGTGCGACCCATGGAGGCGGTTTCGCGAGTTCTTCTTTGGCAGGGAGTCGACGTAGGATTGGTTGACGGACTCGTGAACGGGGTGGCGGCCGTATTCCGCCGGGCCAGCGTGTACGTCCGGCGGCTTCAGAGCGGCTATGCGAGAGCCTACGCCAACTGGATTCTCCTGGGAGCGGCCTTAGTGTGTCTGTACTGTTACTTCGCGGGTTCCCTATGACCGATACCGGCTTGATAGCGGGACTACTGCTGATACCGTTGCTGGGTGCGGTCGTCGTGTTGTTGGTACCGCCCGGCGCCCGTGGGTGGCTGAGGGCCCTCGGGTTGGTTACGAGTCTCGTGGCTTTTTTCTGGTCACTCGGCCTTTGGTTTCGATTTGATCCCGCCTCGGCCGATATGCAGATGGTGACTCGGATTCCCTGGATCGAAGCCGGGGGCTTCCGGATCTTCTATCACGTCGGCGTCGACGGCGTTAGCTTGTTGTTGGTTCTGCTGACTACGTTTTTAGTACCTCTCGCCGTCCTGGGGAGTTGGAGCGTCGAGGAGCACCTCAAGGGCTACATGGCGTTGATGCTCTTTCTCGAGAGCGCCATGATCGGAGTGTTTGTGGCGCTGGACCTCGTCCTGTTCTATTTCTTCTGGGAGGCGATGCTCATCCCGATGTACTTTCTGATCGGAATCTGGGGGGGTGAGCGGAGGATCTACGCGGCCGTCAAGTTCTTTCTCTACACCGCGGTCGGATCTCTCCTCATGCTGGCGGCTCTGATCACGTTGTACTTTTACAACAACGGCGGGGAAAGTTTCGACCTGGTACAGATCACCGAACGACTGGCAACCGGGGCCATAACCATACCCGATTCGGTTGAGCTGTGGCTTTTTCTAGGTTTCTTCCTGGCTTTTGCCATCAAGGTTCCCCTGTTTCCCTTCCACACCTGGCTGCCGGACGCTCACGTAGAGGCGCCGACGGCCGGATCGGTGATCCTGGCCGGCGTGCTCTTGAAGATGGGGACGTACGGTCTTTTGCGCTTCTGCCTGCCGCTTTTTCCCCAGGCGTCGGTTCAGTTGGCTCCTTGGATTTGCGCACTGGCCGTCATCGGCATCGTCTACGGCGCATTGGTGGCCATGGTACAGCCGGACGTCAAGAAGTTGGTGGCCTATTCTTCGGTGAGTCACCTGGGATTTGTGGTCCTGGGAATCTTCGCTTTCAACCTGACCTCCATGGCGGGGGCGAGCTACCAAATGCTGAGCCACGGAGTTTCCACCGGAGCTCTCTTCTTGTTGGTCGGGATGATCTATGACCGACGTCATACGAGGGAGATTGCCGCCTTTGGGGGGTTGGCGCATCGGATGCCGGCCTATGCGGCCTGTTTCATGGTCATCGCGTTGAGCAGCATCGGTCTCCCCGGGCTGAACGGCTTTGTCGGCGAATTTCTCGTCCTGCAAGGGACGTTCCTGGAAAGCCGCACGTACGCCGCGTTTGCCGCCACGGCGGTGATTTTCGCGGCGGTGTACATGCTGTGGATGTACCAGCGGGTGTTTCTCGGTCGGATCGACAAGCCGGAAAATGACAGGTTGCGGGATTTGTCGGGGAGAGAACTGGCGACGCTCTTGCCCTTGATCGTGATGGCCGTCTGGATGGGGGTTGCCTCCCCCATGTTTCTCAGCCGTATGGAGCCGGCCTTGCGTAAAGTCGTCGATCGTGTCGACGCGGTCCGGAGCGAGCAGATTTTTCGGGTGCAACAGAGGACCGTGACGCCTTTCGAGCTGGATGAGTAGGACGCCCCATGGAAATCAACGCAGTTGTCCTATTGCCCGAAATCATTCTGGCCCTGGGCGGTGTCTTGCTTACGCTGCTTTTGCCTTTCGCGGCCCGGGAGCATCAGTCTCGTTTCGGGTACGCCGCTTTGGTTGTCATCGGGGTCGCACTGGCTGCCGTGGTCGGGGGGTGGAGCGAAACGGGATCCGGGTTCTTCGGTCTGGTCGTCCAGGATTCCTTGACGCAATTTGCCCGTGTTCTTTTTCTGCTTTCCATCGGGGCGGTGACCGCCGTCGCCATGCCTTATCTCGAGCAGCAAGACCTACGGAAGGGTGAGATATTCCCGCTGTTGCTGTTTGCAGCCGTGGGAATGGACGTAATGGTGGCCAGCACGGACCTCATCATGACCTTTCTGGGGCTGGAGGTGCTGGCCGTCGCCACGTATTCCCTGGCGGCCTACCGGCGGGAGGATCTCCGCTCGGTGGAAGCCGCCCTGAAGTATTTTTTGCTGGGAGCGTTCTCCACGAGTTTCTTGCTGCTGGGAGTCGCGCTGCTCTACGGAGCCGGTCGGAGCACCCATTACCGGGTGATCGCCGACACGTTGCTGAACGTAGCGCCTCTGACCCCTCTCATGTTGCTGGGATTGGGTTTCCTGTTGGTGGGATTCGGTTTCAAGGCGGCCTTGGCTCCGTTGCACGTTTGGACGCCGGATGTTTACGAAGGAGCCCCGGTGCCCGTAATGGCGCATCTAGCCGTGGCCTCGAAGGGAGCGGCGATTCTGGCGTTGGTGCGCCTGGCGGCGCAGGTGGTTCCGATGGAGTCGTCGGGATGGCAGGAACTGCTCTGGATCTCTGCGGTTCTGACCATGGTGATTGGAAACGTAGCCGCCCTGACCCAGACGAACATCAAGCGAATGTTGGCGTATTCGTCCATCGCTCACGCCGGTTACCTCCTTGTAGGGCTGGTGGCGGCCGACGCGGCCGGGTATCGCAGCATTCTCTTCTACCTTCTGGCGTATGCCATGATGACGTTGGGGGCTCTGGCGGTCGTCCAGGTGGTAGCCCGGCGTGGAGAAGTTGCGGTCGACCTGGAGGATTACGCCGGATTGGGTTTTCGGTTTCCCGCGGCGGGCGTAGCACTTTCAGTCTGTCTGTTCTCGCTTGCCGGAATTCCTTTGACCGCCGGTTTCGCCGGGAAGTTTTTCCTCCTTGCGGCCGCCGTGGAACGAGGCTTCTACGGACTGGTCGTCATTGCGGTCTTAGCCTCGGCCGTCGGCGTCTACTACTACCTCCGGGTCATGGTATATATGTACATGCGCGTGTCGGCCGGAGGCGGTGAGGCCGAAGCACTTCCAGCCGTCGTGCGAATCGTGTTGATTCTGTGCACTGCGGGTACGCTGTTTTTCGGTGTCTTTCCCCAGTCGCTGCTCAAGCTGGCGAGCGAGGTGATGAACCTGTGAAAGACGTTAAGAAAAAGCTGGAGGAACGGATCCGCAAGCTGGAGCACGAACTTCAGGATGAGCTCCCAAAGGCTTTGAAGCAAGCGAGGGAGCTGGGTGATTTGCGGGAGAACGCCGAATACCAGGCGGCGAAGGAACGTCAGAGCATCGTGCAGGCCGAACTCGGCCATCTAAGAGAGCGCCTGGCGCGTTTGTCCCTGGTGAACTTGGAGCGAATTCCCTCCGATCGCGCCTCTTACGGCTCCACAGTAGTTTTGTACGATCTGGACCGGGACGAGGAAGTGACGTACCGCTTGGTGATGAGCGAAGAGTCGGACGCCGCCAACGGCAAGATCTCCACCAGCTCGCCCATCGGTCGCAGTTTGATCGGTAAGCAGGAAGGCGACGAGGTGGAGATTCACACACCGGGAGGTGTGCGCCGGTACGAGATCCTCCGTCTGATTACTCTCCACGATCAACCGGACGATCAGGAAGGTTAGCGCCCGAGCAGGGGGTCGGGTCGAAGCCTCACACGAGAGGGCTGTCGGTCTTGCTACACTAAGTTTGAACTCCGGTGCGACGAGAAGCCGGAGGATAAGTGACGTCATGGTGAGACCGCGTCAAGAACACCCAAAAGTCGGTTTTCTTTTTTGGAGTACCTATCTTTTGGCCGTCCTCATTTGCGCCGGCGCCGGCGCCACGGTCGGTTTGTTGCTCGGCTACGCCGTCGACCTGCCCCGGGTGCAGGAACTGGAAGCGCAACTGCCCGAGGTTTCGACTTATGTGTATTCCGCGGACGGACGGATCATCGGCCAGTTCGCCGAGGAGAAGAGAGTCCCGGTACGGTATGAGGAGATTCCGGTGAGGTTGCGGCAGGCGATATTGGCGGCCGAGGATGCGAGCTTTTTCGCGCATCCGGGCATCGATTTTTCCCGTCTTGCGGTCGCAGCATTGCGGGATGTCGTACGAGGGGAGCGTAAAGGGGCGTCGACGCTGACCATGCAGTTGGCAAAAATGCGGTTCACAAGTACCGAGAAGACGCTGGAGAGAAAAATCAAGGATGTCCTTTACGCTCTCAACATCGAAAAGACCTATTCGAAGGAGCAGATCTTCACGTTCTACGCCAACCAGATCTTCCTAGGGCATGGTCGTTACGGGGTGGCCGCCGCCGCGGATTACTACTTCAGCAAACCTTTAAACGGTCTAACGACGGCTGAATGCGCTCTGTTGGCCGGGATCATTCAAGCGCCGAGTCGTCACTCACCCATCACCCAGCCTGAAAACGCCTTATCGCGACGCAACTGGGTACTCGGAAGAATGCTGGAACTCGGTTTCATCGACCGGGAAGAATATGAGGCGGCCTTAAGCGAGCCCATGCAGGTAAAGGGCGGGGACGATACCAGTACGGTTGCGCCTTACTTCGTGGAGTGGGTTCGGCAGTACCTAAGCCGGAGATACTCGACGCGGGAGATTTGGCATGGAGGACTGCGTGTCTATACGACGCTCGATTGCTCCATGCAGGAGGCGGCCGAGCGGGCGCTGCAGGAAGGACTGAGAGCCTTCGATCGGCAGAAGCGTGGGTGGGCGGGTCCCTTGGAGAACATTTTTG
>JAPXNP010000078.1:0-7626 GCA_033811955.1 Acidobacteriota bacterium | reverse complement strand
CATCGGCATTGCGGACTTCAACCGGGACGGCTGGCTCGACGTCTTCATCGCTAATGACACGGTGCAGAACTTTCTCTACCTGAACCAAGGAAACGGAACGTTCGACGAAGTTTCCCTCTTGTACGGAGTCGCCTACAATGCGGAAGCCGCTCGCGTGTCCGGCATGGGGGCCGACGTGCGCGACTTCAACAACGACGGCTGGATCGATATCTTCTACAACAACCTTCAGAACCAAATTCATGCCTTATTCCTGAACCGGCAGGGTGAGTTCTTCGACTATGTCAGCCCTTCCACCAATGTCGCCCGTCTAAGTCGCAAGTTCTCGGGCTGGAGCAACGGGTTTATCGATTACGACAACGACGGATGGAAGGACATTTACTCCGCGAACGGCGACGTGGACTACTTGGGAGACAACTCCCAGCAACACGATACGATGTTTCGGAACCTGGAAGGTCTCAAGTTCGAGGACGTTTCGGACACACTGGGTCCCGACTTTTTGCGCATGGGTTACCAGCGTGGTTCGGCCTTCGTCGATCTGAACCGGGACGGATTTCTTGACGTTGTGGTCACTTCCCTCGGCAAGAAGCCTCGGATCCTGATCAGCTCCGCCGGCAACGGCAATCACTGGCTCATGTTGGATCTGCGCGGCCGCCAGAGCCCTCGTGACGCTATCGGCGCCTTCGTCAAACTGACGACTGCTTCGGGGGGGGTCATGTACAATCATATGTCGACCAGCGTCGGTTTCATGTCGACTTCGGAACGAAAGATCCATTTCGGACTGGGCCCCGACGAGCGGATTGCGGAGCTCGACATCGAGTGGCCAAGGGGGCTCAGACAACAGCTCACCAACCTGGAGGCCGATCAGGTTCTGGTCGTGGAAGAGCCTAAGTGACAACAGGAGACGGCAACGTGTTACGACGAGCTTTTCTTGCTCCTTGCCTTCTCGGGATAACGCTGGCCTTGGGAAGATGGCTTTTGCCCGCCAATGACCAGCGATTCGAATATGAGCCCATCGTTTTCGAGCTGATCAAGAACTCGGGCGTGGACTTCTACATCGAGCCGAGCCGTACCTCGCGGCGACATCAGCCGGAGACCATGATTTCGGGAGCGGCGATCTTCGATTACGACAATGACGGGATCATGGATCTCTATTTGGTCAGCGGGGGAACGATGCCCGGCCTGAAGAAGGAGCTGCCAGCCCATTGGAACAGGCTCTACAAAGGTAAAGGAGACCTCACCTTTGTCGACGTCACCGAACAAGCGGGCGTCAGCGGGCGTGGGTACACCCATGGTTGTGCGGTAGGAGATTACGACAACGACGGCGATCAAGATCTTTTTGTCGTAGGCCTTCGGGAAAATATCCTGTACCGGAACAACGGTGACGGCACCTTCACGGAGGTCACGGCGGAAGCCGGCTTGGCCGACCCGGATCCGAAATACGGGACGCTGTGGTCGGTAACCGCAGCGTTCCTCGATTACGACCGAGACGGTTGGCTCGATCTTTTCGTCTCCAACTACTGTGTATGGGAACCCAGGACCGAACCCATTTGCGGACCGGTCAACACTCCGGATTATTGTCATCCTCAGCACTATGAAGGTTTGCCTAACTCCTTGTACCGTAACAACGGCGACGGCACCTTCACCGACGTCTCGGAACAGGCCGGTATCCGCCGGCACATCGGGAAAGGCATGGGCCTGGGTGTGGCTGATTTCGACGACGACGGTTGGGTCGACATCTACGTGGGCAACGACACCGTTCCGGCCTTCCTGTTCCACAACCAGGGAGACGGAACGTTTCGGGAAATCGCTTTCGAGAGCGGGGCGGCGTACACGTATTCCGGACACGCGGTCTCCGGCATGGGCGTAGATGCCAAGGACGTCAACAACGACGGTCTCCCTGACATTTTTGTCGCTGCAATGACCAACGAAGCGATGCCGTTTTACATCAACCTGGGAGGACTGATGTTCGACGAGGCCACGGCGCGGAGCCGCCTGGCCATGATGACTCGTGACCGAACGGGTTGGAGCAACGGCATCTTCGATCTTAACAACGACGGCTGGAAAGATCTGATGATCGCCAGCGGTGATGTCATGCATCCCGAGGGAGCCTTTAAGGACCGGGTCCCGCAGCCCAACACTCTGTTCGTCAACCTTCGGAACGGTAAGTTCGAGGACGCCGGACCCACCGCCGGACCTGACTTTTTGCAAGCCGTGAAGATCCATCGAGGCATGGCCTTCGGTGATCTAGACAACGACGGCCGGATCGATGTCGTGGTGACCGCGCTGGAGGGCCCCACGGAAGTCTGGCGGAACGTTTCAAATCCTAAGAATCACTGGATCCTGATATCGACCCGCGGTACTCGCAGCAATCGAGACGGGGTGGGTGCGAAGATCCGCATCAAGACCGCTTCCGGGTACCAGTACAATCACGTCAATACCGCCGTAGGGTACGGGTGTGCTTCCGACAAACGGGTGCATTTCGGTCTGGGGCAAGATTCCCTGATTGAGGAAATCCGAATCAGTTGGCCCAGCGGAATCGTGCAGACACTCGAGAACGTCTCCCCCGATCAGATCCTTGAGGTCGTGGAGCCGGAACAACAATAATCGGGGCGTCTCCTTCTTGACCGAACCCACCCGAATCGGGGAGGGTCTTGCTTCGCTCGCTTCGCCTTGTCTCTCCTTCTCCCCGGTCTTATAGCAACAACATGAACGTGAACAAGATGACGGAGCGAGTGCGGGAGGCGTTGGCCTCGGCTCACTCGCTGGCGGTAAACAAACAACATCCGGAAATAGACGTAGCTCACTTGCTGCTTGCTTTGCTCGAGCAGGAAGGGGGCCTGGCTTTATCCATTTTACGACGCACCGGCCTCGATCCGACAACCGTAGCGGAGCGAGTCCGGGATATGGTGGAACGTAAACCTACCATTACCGGTGGAGAGCCTTCTCAAGCTTACCTGTCCGCCGCCCTCAACCGGGTTCTAGCGCGGGCGGAGGAGGAAGCCACCAAACTGAAGGACGAATATGTCTCGGTCGAGCACGTCCTGTTGGCCATGCTCGAGGACCGGGGCGAGGTAGGCAAGTTTCTGAAACAGCTGGGTCTCAGCCGGGACGGGATCATGCACGCGCTGCGGGAGATCCGTGGAAATCAGCGCGTGACGTCGGAGAATCCGGAGGCGACCTACGAAGCTCTTGAGAAATACGGCCGCGATCTGACCAAAGAAGCCGCAAGCGGCAAGCTGGATCCCGTTATCGGGCGGGACGAGGAAATCCGGCGCGTCATTCAGGTACTGTCGCGGAGAACCAAGAACAATCCGGTGCTGATCGGGGATCCCGGAGTGGGCAAGACCGCCGTTGTGGAAGGGTTAGCCCAGCGGATCGTTCGGGGTGACGTACCGGAGGGGTTGAAGAACAAGCGGATTGTGGCTCTGGACATGGGAGCGCTCATCGCGGGAGCCAAGTACCGCGGAGAGTTCGAAGAACGATTGAAGGCCGTGCTCAAGGAGGTTCAGGCGGCGGAAGGAGAAGTCATTCTCTTCATCGACGAACTCCATACCGTCGTGGGAGCCGGGAAGGCGGAAGGAGCCGTCGACGCCGGCAACTTGCTCAAACCGATGTTGGCTCGGGGCGAGCTCCATTGTATCGGCGCCACCACCCTGGACGAGTATCGAAAATACATCGAGAAAGACAAGGCTCTTGAGCGTCGCTTCCAGCCGATTTTGATCGATCAGCCCAGTGTGGAGGACACCATCTCCATCCTGCGGGGATTGAAGGAACGGTATGAGGTTCATCATGGTGTCCGGATCAAGGACTCAGCCCTCGTAGCCGCGGCGGTCCTCTCCAATCGGTATATCACCGACCGGTTCCTCCCGGACAAGGCCATCGACCTGGTGGATGAAGCGGCCGCGAAGCTCCGCACGGAAATCGACTCGATGCCGAGCGAGCTTGACGAGTTGGAGCGGCGCGCCATGCAATTGGAGATCGAACGCCAGGCTTTGCGGAAAGAGAAAGACGAAGCTTCCAAAGAGCGGCTGGAAAAGCTCGAGCGCGAGCTGGCTGAACTCCGCGAGAAAGCCGACGCGCTGAAGGCTCGATGGCAAGAGGAAAAGAAGGCCGTCCAGGAGCTCCGCGCACTGCGCGAAGAGATCGAACGAACCAGGATAGAGATTGAGCGCGCCGAGCGAAGCTACGACCTTAACCGGGTGGCGGAACTGAGGTATGGGAAACTGGCGGAGCTCGAGCGCAAGCTCAGAGAGAAAGAACAGCAGCTGGCCGCTCACAAAACCCGCCTCCTCAGGGAAGAAGTCGATGAGGAAGACATCGCGGAGATCGTGAGCCGCTGGACCGGCATTCCGGTCTCTCGCCTACTGGAAGGCGAGATGGAGAAGCTGCTCCACTTGGAAGAGGAGCTGCATCGACGCGTGATCGGACAGGATGAGGCGGTCCGCGCGGTGTCCGAGGCGGTAATTCGCGCTCGGTCTGGTCTCAAGGATCCGAACCGGCCTATCGGCAGCTTTATCTTCCTCGGCCCTACCGGGGTCGGAAAGACCGAGCTGGCTCGCGCCCTGGCGGAGTTCCTGTTCGATGACGAACGTGCGTTGATCCGGATCGACATGTCGGAATACCAGGAGAAGCATACGGTCGCCCGGCTAATCGGAGCCCCTCCCGGCTACGTCGGCTACGAAGAAGGCGGCCAACTGACCGAAGCCGTCCGCCGTCGACCGTATTCCGTGATTCTCTTTGACGAGATCGAAAAAGCTCATTACGACGTCTTCAATCTACTGCTCCAGATTCTCGACGACGGTAGGCTGACGGACGGCAAGGGCCACACGGTGGATTTCCGGAACACGATTCTCATCATGACGTCGAACATCGGCAGCCAGAGAATCCTGGAGTTCGAGGGCGGCTTCGCTAGTGAGGCTTACGAGCGCATGAAGGCGACGGTGCTGGAGGAATTGCGGAGACATTTTCGCCCCGAATTCCTGAACCGGGTCGACGAAATCATCGTTTTCCATGCCCTTTCCGAGGAGCACCTTCGGCAGATTGTGCGAATCCAGCTGGGTCGGCTGAGTGAGCGTTTGGAGGATCGAAGAATCGAACTGGAGCTAACCGACAAGGCTGTTGAACACTTGGTTCGGGTGGGTTACGACCCGGTCTACGGCGCTCGACCTTTGAAGCGAGCCATCCAGCGCGAGGTGGAGAATCCGTTGGCCCGCATGCTGGTCGCAGGACAACTGAAAGACGGACAGAAGGTAATCGTAGATTGCGACTCGGCATCGGAACAGCTGATCTTTACCCCCGCCGAGACGATTGAGGTGTAAGGAGAGACCCGCACAGGCGAACTACGTCCGTTTGCGCCACGAGCGGGCCGGCCGCTTTCGCGGAGCGGCCGGCCCCGTTTCCTTGCCGGATGCCGGGCCTTCGAAGTGAACTGCAAAGTTGCTGCGCAGAGCGTCACACAGTGCCACTGCCAGGGCGTCGGAAGCGTCGAAAGGCGTAGGCTTTTCACGCAGGCCCAGCAAACGCCTCACCATCTCTTGGACCTGCTGCTTGTCGGCACGCCCATAACCTGTAACGGACTGCTTCACCTCCAAGGGAGCGTACTCATGGATCGGCACGGCGGCTTTCGCGGCTACGAGCAGGACAACACCCCGAGCGTGCCCCAGGGTCAGGGCACTTTTTACGTTGGTTGCGTGGAAGATGCTCTCCACCGCCACGGCTTCCGGCCGAAACCGCCCCGTCAATTCCATCAGCCGCTCGTAGAGGGTCACGAGACGTTGCGCCACCAGCGGCGCAGTACCGCTTTGGACCAGCCGGACAGCCCCGTAGTCTATACAATAGATGCGGTTGCCTTGGACACCGACGACACCGTAGCCGGTAACCCGACTCCCGGGATCCAATCCCAAAACGATGCTGGTTCCCATGACGCTATTAGAACCCGGCGGCCCCTACCAACTCCCCGACGCCACTATTGCGACGGCTTCTCACACGATGACCTCAGCAGGACCCGAGCCCGCTGAAAGGATAGGGCGGACTCTTTTCCCCAACAATCCTTTTCCATCCGATTCATTCGTCAGGTACGGGAGCCTCACGTATTTCAGGAGGAGACAAACGATTCCAGGGCTTCCCGGTCGATGTCGAAGTTGGAGTAAACGTGCTGAACGTCGTCATGATCCTCTAGAGCCTCCATGAGGCCTAGAACTTGGGAGGCGGTTTTCCCTTCCACTTTGATCTCAGTGTGGGGAATCATGATCAAAGAACTCTCTTCGATCGGAATGCCCGCCTTCTCGACGGCGTCCCGGACCGCGTCAAAGCTTTCGAAGGGCGTGTAAACGGCAAACAGGTCTCCATCGGACTCTAGATCCTCAGCTCCGGCCTCTAGGACGATCTCCAGCAGTCTCTCTTCTTCAACCGCATCTTTCGCCACGCCGATGTAGCCTTTGCGTTCGAACATCCACTGCACGCTTCCCGCCTCACCCAGACTTCCTCCGTGCTTACTGAATAGACGCCGAATCTCAGCCACGGTCCGGTTCCTATTGTCCGTAAGTGCCTCGACGAAAACGGCAACCCCTCCGGGTCCGTATCCCTCGTAGGTAACTTCCTCGTAACTCTGTCCCGGGAGCTCTCCGGTTCCCTTTTGGATGGCCCGCTTGATGTTGTCTTGCGGCATGTTGGCGGCTTTGGCGGCCTGAACCGCTGCACGCAGACGGGGATTGGCGTCGGGGTCACCGCCGCCCAATCGGGCCGCCACACTGATCTCTTTGATGAGTTTTGTAAAAATCTTGCCCCGTTTTGCGTCTACCGCGGCCTTCTTGTGACGAATCGAATGCCACTTGGAGTGACCCGACATGCAATTAGTCTCCTTCCTAACCCTGGAAGCTAACCAACGGACCCAATTTTAACACGCGCGCGAAAGCGCGCCCTTTGCCCCTCGCGGCAAGCAGCCGGTCCGGGTCACCGGTACCGGGTCGAACCGAACGACCCGGTGTCGCGGCGATTCGCGAAAGAGCAGTCGACCGGACGTGCGTCATCCGCGTGACGGGCACCCGTTCGGCCGGCCGTTTGGTTTTGAACGGGGTACCGCCCATAATTGAAGTCATGAGAAATTGCCCGATGCGGACCGTCTTGCTAGTCTTGGGAACTGTCGTACTTGGCGTCTCGTGTCGACCCGAGGGCGGAGGTGCTCCCGCCGAGGAGACAGCCACCGCCGTGGAGACGACGACTCCGGCACCCCCTCAGGGTAAACCCTTCGCCGTGGTGGAAACCGACAAGGGCGACATCGTGATTGAACTTTTGCCCGAGCTCGCACCGAAAACCGTAGAGAATTTCATTCAACTGGCCGAACTGGGCTTCTACAACCGGACGACCTTCCATCGCATCATGAAGGACCGAATGATCCAAGGGGGAGATCCCAACTCGAGAGACAGCGATCCTTATAACGACGGCCAAGGAACCGCCGGGTACTACCTGCCCCAAGAGTTCAGTGACGTCCCCGTAGATCGTGGTATCGTGGCCATGGGCCGGGCGGCGGACTCCGACAACGGGGGAAGCTGCCAATTCTTCATCGTCTTACAGCGAACTCCGCAGTGGGACGGCCAGTACAACGTTTTCGGCAGAGTGGTCGAGGGA
>JAPXNP010000077.1:0-7660 GCA_033811955.1 Acidobacteriota bacterium | reverse complement strand
TCCGGAGGAATCGAGCTGGAGAAAGGCGATATACCGTCCGTCAGGGCTCCACCAGTAGCCACGGTAATTGCCTCGCCCATAGATCTCCTCCTGGTAGACCCAGTCGAGCTTCCCGTTGGATCGGGTCTCGTCGCCGTCTAGCGTCAGCGATCGCGGTTTCCATGACTCTCTTTCCAGGACGAACAGGTTACCCTTCCGGACGAAGGCCACGACCCGGCCCGCGGGCGACAGTGTCGCCACTTCTTCTTCGTAGGGGTCCCGCGTCAATCTGCGAAGGGTTTTCGACGACGGTTGCCAGAGGTAGAGATCGTTTGACCAATCGATTAGAACGGCGTCGGGACGAATCGGCCGAAGGATCCGCGCCGCGCCGGCGGCCGTGCGGGCCGTTTCCTCATCGAACCCCGCGCCGGCGGAAAACCCCGTTTCCAGCAAACTTCGATTGAGGAGAATGAAGCGATCACCGGTTTCTGCGTCGACTGCCGCCAGTTCAAGTCGGTTCTTCAGCTCGAAATACGTATGGCCCGTCTCCGACCAAAAGAGTTGGGGTAGGTCGGCGCCTTCAAAGTCAAGCTTCTTTTCGGGGTGGTAAAGATCCTCCAGCTGCAGGGGTCGCTCTTGGGCCGGGACGACCGAGGCTACGAACAGGAAGGATAGGACTGAGGCGAAGGCGAGGCGCATCCTGGAAGAAAAGAGCATGGTGCAGATCTTAGCAGACGAATCGCCGGCCGTCGGTGACATACGGTGCTGGTTGACAAGACCGGGCGACCTCTCTCAGACTCGGGGAGCTTTGAAGATGGAAACCTTTCCCATGCGGCGTTGCCTGGCAATTCTGACGGCTCTAGGCCTGGTTGCGTCCGTTGTGGGTAATCCAAAGCCGGGATCCGGGCAGGGAGACGAACCTCAGCCCAAGGAGGTGGGAGGCATCGCGGCGGGCGATCGCACGGCTCTGCTCTTTGACGCGCAGAATCGGCCGATCACGGCAGGCGGCTTTGTAGACGACGCTCCGGTGATCTTCCTGGACGTCACCGAGGGAAGCGGGCTCGACGCTTTCCGTAACCGGGCCGGCGGACCTGAAAAGAGCTGCATCGTCGAGACCAAGGGGGCGGCGGTGGCTGTGCTGGATTATGATCGTGACGGTTGGTTGGACGTCTACCTACTCTCGGCCGGTCCCTTCGAGGCCCTGCGGGGAGAAGCGGCTTTCGACACCAGCCGACTATATCGAAACCGGGGGAACGGCCGTTTTGAGGATGTAACCGCCGCGGCGGGGGTCGAGAATCGGGCGTGGGCCATGGGGGTTGTGGCAGGCGACTTCGACGGCGACGGCTGGGTGGATCTATATGTCTCCAACTTGGGGCCGAACCGTCTTTATCGGAATCTCGGGGACGGCCGTTTCGAGGATGTGGCTGGACAGGCCGGGGTTCAACTGCCGGAATACGGCACCACCGGGGCCACCTTCGGAGATTTCGACCGGGACGGTGACCTGGACCTGTTCGTCTGCGGCTATCTGAATTTCGACGCCCGCCGGCCGCCTCGTCCGGGCGTCGACATAGCGGTGAATTTTTGCCGCTATCGGGGAGTCGAAGTCATGTGCGGTCCGCGTGGGCTGTCAGGGACGAGGGATTTTTTGTTCAGGAACAACGGTGACGGAACGTTCACGGAAACGGCGGAGGCAGCCGGCGTGGCGGACCATGCCGGGCATTACGGGTTTTCCTCGGCGTTTGTGGATGTCAACAACGACGGCTGGTTGGACCTGGTGGTGGTGAACGACTCTACACCAAACTACCTCTATCTGAACAGGGGAGACGGTACCTTCGAAGATGTCAGCTACCTCTCGGGATTTGCCTTGAACTTGGACGGGCGATCCCAGGCGGGAATGGGACTAGGGGTGGGGGACTATAACCTGGACGGATGGGTCGACTTCTTCCTGGCGCATTTCTCGGACGATTACAACACCCTGTACCGGAACCAGGGAGGAGATTTCTTTCTGGATGTGAGTTACGAGGCGGGAATTGCCGACGGCTCTTTGCCTTTTGTGGGCTGGGGGAGCGGTTTTCTGGACTTTGATAATGACGGTTTGCTCGATATCTTCGTCGCCAACGGGCACGTTTATCCTGTCGTGGATCGCTTTCGATGGGGTACGAGCTGGAAACAGCGTCCGCTGCTGTTCCGCAACTTGGACGGTGAGCGGTTCGCCCAGGTTCCCGCACGACCGGACAGTGGTTTGGGCATTGTGGTTACGGGTCGTGGGGCGGCATTTGGCGATTTTGACGGTGACGGAAGAGTGGATGTCGTCATTAATTGCTTGGATTCAGCTCCGAAGCTGCTAAAGAACGTGGCCGGTGGAGAGAACGGCCGATTGGTCGTCGAGCTCGTAGGCGGTGACGGGATTCCGACGGACGGCGTCGGTTCCGTCGTCTATGTGACCGCCGGCGGCCGGAGGATGCGCCGCGATGCTTTTACCGGCGGAAGCTTCGCCTCTTGTTCGGATCCTCGGATGTATTTCGGGTTGGGTAAGGCGGAGCAGGTGGACGAACTGGAGGTACGCTGGCCCGACGGTCGAGTGGATTGCCGGCGGGATTTGCCGGCAAACCACCGGGTGCGGATCCGTCCGGGAGGCAGTCCGGAATCTTTTCGATTGAGGGAATGAGCTACCATCGCTTTTAGGGGAGAGGAGGTGAGAAGACCATGAAGATGACGTTGTTTGCATACGGGGCCGTTTTGGCGGCCGCCGTCGTCGCGACCATACCCTCCACCCTGAGAGCCGGAAATCTGGTGACCGACCATGTCTTGGTGTTCCCCCATGTCGCGGCGGGTGAGCTGGGCGGCGAATACCTGGAAAGCGTGTTGTTCGTCGCCAATCCCACGAGCGATCCGATTGTGCTGGAACTGCACTCAAATCCGGACTCGTGATCGGTGAAGCGTCGCTGGATCCGGCCGGGTGGGCGACGAAGGAGCTTCGGATCACGACGGAGGAGTACACGGCTGGCTGGGTGCGGATTTCGTGTTCCGAGCCGTTTGCTGCAGACGTAACCCTCTTGGTAAAAACGGCTCCCGACTCGGAGGAGATTCTTAGCAGGATCGATATGCCTGGTCAGACGCCCACGCCGACGGTGGTGACACCTGTCAAGGTGCGCACGTCGTTGGCCGCCGGGACTTTCAAGTAGCTATGCGCGAAGCACGGACACGTCACAACGTCTGCCGACTTCCGGAGAAGCCTCATTGCGTGGAGTGAATCGAACAACGGATTGTACCGTGTTCGATAGACCAGTGACCGCCCTGGGGACAGCCGGGCCCTATTTGCCCCGACCTCTCAAGAGCCTCCAAGGAAGCTTCCTGCCCGGGATGACGGGTTTCCCACAGCATAATTTCCTTTGCCGCAGCCTGTCGGTTGGTGAAACACTGGACGCCTGCCGCCGCCGCCTGAGCGTTGGAGATCTCCTTCGCCGTCGGCGGAGAACTCCCGGTCGGCGCGCTCACCCACCACCAGAGGACACCGATGATTAAGACGACCAGCAGCAGCGAGAGGAAGGAAAACCCGCGGACAGAGTGTGGGCCCTGCATATGTCCAGTCTGGGCCGTCCAGGCGCTCAATTTCGTGAGAACCCTCACAGGTTACCTACGAAGAACTCCGCCGTGGAATCGGTCTGTTTCTGTTAGGTAGGCGTAGTCTTCTTATCGAGATCCGGCAAAGTCGACCCGACTGTTTGTTCCGTAACACTCTCTCCTCTACCGGGGGAAAGGCTAAGCTTTCTTTTGTTACAGGGGGAGGGTTCGGTTCAACCTAATCGGCGAAGAATCGGGAACCCTTGTCGTATGGGCATCGTATAGGAGAGGGAAACTCCGACGGGCCGGCGACGCTTTCCGCGAGCAGCTCGGCCCGGGTCAACGCCGCCTAAGCGACGATACCGGCGGAAGATACCGGATCCGAAACCGAAGGTGGCCTGATGCTATCTATTTTATGTTGTTTGCCAAAGAAAGGAGGATTTCGGGCTATGCATAAATGGTTTCTGACAGCCTGCTGCGGTTTTCTGCTCGGCCTGACCGTGGTCGCCGCCGACAATGCTTCGGTACAGAAAGTCGATTCCCTGCCGCAAGGTGTGCCTGAGAACTTCGCTTCGGTGTTGGACCCGGTAGGAGCGTCGATTCTCTTGGACGGGAAGGAGGTAGCTCGCTTCTGGTTCTTGAAGGAATGGACTTGGAAACAATCGCCCTCAACCGAGCTTGGGGTGAATTTTGGAAAAATCGAAACCGGCAGCCTCGTCGGGGTGGTCGAATTGGTGGATTCTTGGAGGGACTACAAGAGGAATAGGATCCCCGCGGGTCTTTACGCTCTTCGCTATGAAGTCATGCCTGCCGACGGCAACCACATGGGGGTGTCTCCCTACCGTGATTACTTCCTCCTGGTCCCACTGGAGATGGACGACGGCCCGGGTGTGATCTTGGAGTATGAAGATTTGGTTGCGAAGAGCGTGGAGGCCACCGGAGTTCCTCACCCGGGAGTGATGGCCCTCTATCCCATGTGGGACGAGGTCCCGGAAACACCTGCCATGATGAAGAACGAGATGGACCAGTGGAGTCTGGTGGTCCAACGGGACGACCTTGTAATGGCTTTGGTTGTGGAGGGACACGGGGAAATCTGACGGTCTCCCACCCGGTCGGGCGGAGCTAGGGTGATGGTGATGTCGGGGAGGCCGATTCTTGAGGGTCCGGCGGACCTAGCGAATCTGCAACCTTCGATTCAACGCCTCGGCTGCCAGAATGAGAAGAAGCGTCGTCGACGTTCCGAGCAAGACATACCAAGTCCACGCGAAGATTCCCGACCAGTGGAGGGCGATCATAACGGCGACGCCGCCGACCATTCCGATGATTACGCTACGCGATGCTGCCGAAACCCGTAGGATCCCGAGGATGAAAAGAGCCAGGATCGAACCCATCGTGAGTCCCGAGATGGTCAACCCGGCCTCGAGCAGCTCGCCCCAGTCGCGTGCCCAAAAGGAAACGGTGACCAAAAGCAGAGCCCAGAACACGGTCAAGTATCTGGACATCTTGAAGTAATGAGTTTCGTCCTTACCAGGACGGAACCAAGGCCGGTAGAAGTCGTTGAGAGACGACGACGCCAGCGAATTCAAGGAACTGCTCAGGGTGGACATGGCTGCGGCAAAGATTGCGGCGATAATCAGTCCTGACAGACCCGGCGGCAGTTCGTGCACGATGAAGGCCGGAAAGACTTGGTCCACCTGGGTGAACGGCTCGGCCGGAGGGAAATACCGATAGAAGCAGTAGAGCAGCACTCCGATGATCAAGAAGACCAGGAACTGAAGGATTACCACGACGCCGCTCACGATCAGAGCTAATTGACTCCGTTTCTTGTCTCCGGAAGCGAGGTAGCGCTGTACCATCATCTGGTCGGCCCCATGGGTCGCGAACGTAAGAAAGGCACCGCCGACGAGCCCGGCCAGCAGCGCATATTCCGCTCGCGGATCGAGAGACCAGTACAACACGTTGAACTTTCCTGCGGCCTCGGCCATCGTGGAAGCCGCCTCCCAGCCCCCGGGTATTCGATCCACCAACGTCCACCAAGCCAGCCCCGCGCCGATCAGATAGATGATCAGTTGCAGGACGTCATTCCAAACCACGGCCCGCATCCCCCCGAGGGACGTATACAAAAGGGTTACGAGTCCGATAAGGAAAATCGTCCAGCTGTCGGAAAGTCCGGTTACCACGCCAAGCACCAGGGCGGTGGCGAACAGACGGACACCGTCGGCCAACGTTCTAGTCAGTAGAAACAGTCCGGCCGCCGCCCGCTGCACACTCCGTCCAAAACGGGTTTGGAGGATCTCGTAAACGCTTTGAATACTTCCGGCGAAGTACAGGGGAATCAGCAGACCTGCGACCAGAAGCTTACCCAGCAAGTACCCGAACGTCAGGGTAAGGAAAGTCATGTCACCCTGGTAGGCGATCGCCGGTGCTCCGATGAACGTCAGCGTACTGGTTTCGGTGGCGACGATGGAGCCGGCTATGGCCCACCATCTCATGTTTCCGCCTCCCAAGAAGTAATCCTTGGTGTCACGCTGACGGCGCCCGAGGTGAACCCCAAGCCAAACAGTTGCGGCCAAGTAGAGCAAGAGCACCAAATAGTCGAGCAAGGTAAAGCCCATCGTTGCGCATCATATTAGAGGGGGAAGCTCGAAGATCCAACCTCGGGGGACAAGAGGGCCTGCCGCGGAAATCAGTTGATTGCAAACCGAATCGGCCGACGTTTCAACGACGGCCGGGGGCGGAGATCGTGGGGAAAGAAGGATCGTGTGTCATAAGGTTGCAAGGCGTTCTTCAAGCGCATGATCAGCGAGATTGGTTTCCATGAGGGATGCACCCGTCTTTCAATCTCTGGAATGCTGACCTGTGCTCTCTACAAGGTGCTCAAAGTTACAGACTCCAGTCGCACGGTCGCATGAGCCGGGTGAACGGATATCATCCGGAGGCCGTACCCGATGATTCGTTCTTGTAACCTGCTGCTACCTCTTGCTTCGGTTTGAGTTTTGAGCCGGTGCCTTACTTTGCGCACCGCCGCATTGTCGGTCGCCGAAGCCGACCACCCGGTTCCAACCTTCGGAAATTCGGTTAAAGTAATGGGTTTTGGAGATCGGGGAGAACGGCGAAGCCGATCCGAAAGAGGTAGGAGCGGGATATGGCAGTGCGTTTCGGGACTAGTGGTGTTCGCGGCCCGGCGGCGGAACTGACGGATATAGAGTGCCGTCGCTTCACTCGGGCGTTTCTTCGCTTCTTACAGGAGGAGTCCGATGTACGGAGGGTCGCTGTAGCCGGAGACCTTCGTGCCAGTACTCCTCGAATTCTGAGAGCCGTCATAGGTTGCCTGCGTGAGGAAGGAGTGGACGTGGTTCACTGTGGGTTCATTCCTACGCCGGCGCTCTGTTACTACGCCTTTCAGCGGGGAGTGCCGAGTATCATGGTGACGGGCAGCCACATCCCCGAGGATCGTAACGGCATCAAGTTCAACCGGCCTGACGGTGAGATTCTGAAAGAGGACGAAGCGAGGATTCTAGCCTGGTACGAGCGGTTGCAAGACGATGAAGCTCCGGCCGAAGTCCTCGGCGAATGTCCCGTCGAAACGGAGGCGCGGAGAGATTATGTCGATCGTTATCTGAATGCCTTCCCTCAGCAGTGTCTTTCCGGGCTTCGAATCGGGGTTTATCAGCACTCATCGGTGGCGCGCGAGCTGCAGGTGGAAATCCTTCGCACATTGGGTGCCGAGGTGATACCGTTCGGATGGTCGGACCGGTTCGTAGCCGTCGACACCGAGGCGGTGGAGAACCTAGCAGAGTTGCAGGCTTGGGTGGAGGGAGAGCGACTCGACGCCCTCGTCAGCGCCGACGGAGATGGCGACCGTCCTCTGTTGATCGACGAAACGGGTCGCCAGGTGCGTGGTGACGTTCTCGGCACGCTGGCAGCCCGCTGTTTGCGGGCTGACGCCGTGGCTACACCGGTAAGCTGTAACACCGTCGTAGAGCGTTGCCGCTGTTTTACCCGGGTCGTCAGAACGCGGATCGGATCTCCGTACGTCGTCGTTGCCCTCAACCAGCTGGCCGCGGCCGGTTTCTCGCGGGTCGTAGGGTTTGAAGCGAACGGGGGGTTCCTAACG
>JAPXNP010000076.1:0-7743 GCA_033811955.1 Acidobacteriota bacterium | reverse complement strand
CCGCGGAGGTCTGCGTTGTCTTCGAGACGGGGTTGGAGTGAGATTACCTGTTGCAGTCTTCTTTTCGCTCCCTATAATGGCCTAGAGTTTTCCGGTACGGGACCGGGCTTCCCGGGTAGGTTGCTGAATTAGTGAGTCGGTAGGATGGGGGATGGCAAATGACTGAAACAGCCGATCAGAAATCGTCGCGGAGGGATTTTCTACAAGGAAGTGGTTCTAAAATCTTCCCGGTTACCGCGCTGGCCGGCGCGATTCATGCTCGGGCTTACGCCCAGCAGAACAACACCATTCAGGTGGCGCTGGTGGGTTGTGGAGGGAGGGGTACGGGAGCCGCCGTCGACGCCCTGTCGGTTCGCAACGGTCCCATCAAACTGGTGGCGATGGCGGACGTATTCCAGGATCGACTCGATACCAGCATTGAGAGCTTGCGGGGTCTGGTGCGAGAACCCGCCCCTAGCAATCCGGACGCTCCGGCTCTTAAGGCGGAACAGGTGGATGTGCCGAAAGAACGGCAGTTCGCGGGCTTTGACGGGTACAAGCATGCGATCGACTGCCTCCGACCGGGCGACGTGGCGATCTTTGCGACTCCCCCGGCGTTTCGTTGGGTGCATTTCCAGTACGCCATCGAGAAAGGTGTCAATGTTTTCATGGAGAAGCCCATCTCGGTGGACGGTCCTTCGGCTCGCAAGATGTTCCAGCTGGGCGAGCTTTCGGAGGCCAAGAATCTGAAGGTCGGCGTGGGCCTTATGTGCCGCCACTGCGTAGCCCGGAAAGCTCTTTTGGAGCATATTCAGGACGGGCGGATAGGCGAGATCGTGAGCCTCCGGGCATACCGCATGCACGGGCCGGTAGGCTTCTTCTCCTCCCCCCCGAAACCCCCCGACGTCAGTGAACTGCTTTACCAGGTTCGGCGCTTCCACAGCTTTATCTGGGCCAGCGGCGGCGCATTCAACGATTTTTACATCCATAACATCGACGAGTGTTGCTGGATGAAAGGGGCTTGGCCGATCAAGGCGGAGGCCGGCGGCGGTCGCTTCCGGGTCGACAACTCCGTGGATCAGAACTTCGACAATTACTGCGTGCAATACACCTTTGCCGACGGTGCCACTCTGCAACTTTGGGGGCGTTGCATCGACGGCTGTTATGAGGAGTTTGCCAGTTACGCTCACGGCAGGAGCGGCTCCGCGGTGATTTCCACGTCGGCCCATACCCCGGCTCGATGCCGCATCTATCGGGGACAGGATGTGACGCGGGCCGAAGATGAGGTTTGGTCCTTTCCTCAGCCGGAGCCCAATCCTTACCGGTTGGAATGGGACAATCTGATCGATGCGATCCGAAAGGACCGTCCATACAACGAGGTCAAGCGGGGGAATGAAGCCAGTTTGGTGACTACCATGGGGCGATACGCCGCTCACACCGGCCAAGTCGTCACCTATGAGCAGATGCTGAACCATCCGGTGGATCTGGCTCCGGGAGTCGATCAGCTGACGATGGACTCACCTGCTCCTCTACGGGCCGACGCCGAGGGAAGGTACCCCGTCCCTGAACCGGGGGTGAAAACGGATCGGGAATACTGAGGCGAGCAGTTCGCGAGAAGAATGCGGGAGCGTCCCGGCGGAGCTGCTTTAGACTGAACGGTTGGGTGAAGTTGAGGGCGCGGGTTACGAACCCGGCAGACCTACCCCGGGGGCTCGCCGCTCTCGAAGGACCTCCCGGCGGAAACGGAATTGCTCGGCCGGGCGGCCGCCGGTGTGAAGGTCAAAGACGCCCGTTCTCTCCACCAACCCGCCCTTGTCCACCAAGCGGCGGAAATTTTGTGTGTGCAGGCCTCTTCCCGCTAGGGCTTCGACCACCCGCTGCAAACGGGACAAAGTGAAGACGGGCGGCAACAGTTCAAACACCACCGGACGGTACCGAATCTTCCCACGCAGGCGACCCAGCGCCGTGGCCAACATCCGTCGATGATCGAAGGCTAGTGGAGCGCCGAAAAACTCGTCCGCAGCGTCACCAACTTTCTGCAGTCCGTCGATCGCCCGGTCGCGGAAAGACTCTGCGACCAAGCCCAGTTCGTACATCAGCTCATATCTCTCCAGTACCTTCTCGAAATCCCACTCCGAGCCGTCCAGCCCAAAAGCGATGGCTGCGCGCTCGCGCCGCGTCTCCCTAAGCCGGCTTTCCTCGGTCGCTTCGATGCGATCAATCAAACGGGGCAAGAGCCGTTCTTTAACCAGAGGCGGACAACCCTCCCTCCAGTCCTCCCACGGCAGGAAGCGGTAACAATCGACCCAGTGGACCTTACCGGCCGCCGGGTGTGTTTCGCGCGTCAGCGCCAAGTAGGCAATGGAGATGACCCGAGGACCTCCCGCCCGCTCCAGCGGATCTCGATGCTGATCTCCGAAGGTATAGAGTTGCTCGACGTAGCCGAGCTCCAGGCCCGTCTGCTCGCGGACCCAGCCTCTCAGGCAACGCTCCAGGGTACGGTTTCCCGAAGTGTCCAGCGGTCCGAAAGGCAGGGACGGCGACACGTCGGGTTCCTCCCGAGCCGGGCCGGGAACCGTCAAAACGCGCGGTGTCTCCTGAGTCACAGCGATGATAACCGCCGTCAACCCGACTTCCAACTCTCTGGATTCCCTGTCGGTCCACATCCTGGGCCTCCATTTTCTCATTGAACCGAAACTGAGATTCGGCTCGAAAATCTCAGACTGGAGTCGTCCCGTCGGTCGGGCGATCGGCAGCCCACGCTTCTCAGTTCACTTCGAGGCGTTTGAGAAAACACTCCGCGGCTCCAAAATCACCCATCCGCGAGAAAGCGTAGAAGAACTCCGGACCTCACACGGCGGAATCCATCTTGAGTCGCGTCAGGGCCTTCGAGGTTACCAGCCGGATCCCGAATGTTTATGCATGCCGGTACCGTTTCATATAATCCCTTCGTCTCGGGGAGAGAGGATCCGTATTACTCAAGCTGCAATTTTGCATGGGAGGTGTCCGTATTTTGGACAACGGCTATAAGCCGGAACCGCCCGAACCCGCGGGAGAAGGCTGCGGGGAAGTCACTCTTGTCCCGGTTCCGGCGGTAGTACGCGCCCCGACTCAAGTATCCGAGAAGGAGGGAGTTACGTTGTGATGATGAGAAGATTTGCAGGACTGGTGGCGGTACTGTTGTCGGTGTTGCTTGGTCAGGGGACGGCCCGGGCGGAGTCCGACGCCGTCGAGACGTTGCTGCGCATCCTGCAACAGAAGGGTGTCTTGACAGAGCAAGAGGTTGAGATGGTCCGCCGCGAGTTGGCCGCGGAGGGGCTGACTGCCGCCTGTCCGGCGCAACTGCCGGCGGCGGGAAAGACTACGCCGCCGGTGGGAGCTCTCGAGATGCCACCGCCGCCGGAGACGGCCGAGCGTTCCTTCGCTGAAAAGGATCGGGTATTAGCGACGCTGGAGAAGGCCGGCCTCAGTGGAGACTTTCGCCTCCGCTACGACTTTACCGCTAGAGATCCGGGTATAGGATCATTTGACTGGCTCCGCCACCGGGGTCGATTTCGACTGAGGGTGGGACTGCGCTTCGAACCGACCGATACCGTCGAGGTGGGATTCCGACTGGCCACGGGGTCGGGAGTTGCCAACTCTACAAACCAAACCTTCGGAGAATACGGTCGGCCGAAGCACATCTTTATCGATCAAGCTTACGCGGTCTGGCGTCCGAATCGCCGTCTTACCTTTACGGGGGGACGGTACGCCAATCCCTTCAATACCGGCTTTCTCGTATGGGATCCGGATGTAAGCTGGGAGGGGGCCGCCGTCCGCTGGACCGAACGTACGGAGAGAGGCGAAATATATGCACAGGTCGGCAGCTTCTTTTTGGACAGTTCTTCAGGCAACCTGGCCCCTCCGGTCATGCTGGGTTACCAAGTCGGCGGACGCGTGGAACTTACTTCCGATACGACTCTTTCCGCCGGCCTAAGCTGGTACGACTTCTCCCATCTCGATCAATACGGGGTCAAGGACCTCAGCAATCCCGACTCATTTGTGGCGTACAATCACCTTCACGGCCAGCAGATGCTGTTTGACGCCGAGGGTCGGTTGGTTAACCGATTTGATCCTCTGGAATTCCGAGTGGATCTGGCGGCGTGGCGAAAGAGCGCTCTTCCGCTGACGTTCTTTGGACACCTGATTCAAAACCGGGCGGCCGACCTGGAAGATTGGGTGGCGCAAAGTGCCTCGGGTCCGGCCGGCGATCCGGAGCTACTCCTGAGGTACGGGGGCGAGGACCGCTCTTGGGGGTACCAGCTGGGCGTCGATCTGGGAAGGGCCCGGGCGTCAAGAGCTTGGTACGGCGGATACGCCTATCAAGTGCTGGAAGATTACGCCTTTCCGGCGGCTTTTGCCGATTCGGATTTCTTTGACGGGTACCCGAATAACCGTGGTCATGCTTTCCGTATCGGGTACAACCTTTCGGAGCACATAACGTTCCTTAACTCGGTTTTTGTGGTGCAACGGGAGGATTCCGCCAAAGACGGCGTCCGCCGAGATCGTCGTTGGCTTGCGGATGTTATGATCCGGTTCTGACCGTGGGGAGAAGCCGAGTGAGCGGAGGTGTCCGGAGCCCGGAGTGTTCGGACCACGGATGCACCGTACGAGTCGCCGACCGGAACCGCGATGGTGATTGGCGAAGGCCCGGCAGCTTTCGGCTCTTAGGTGGGTCGGCTTCGCCTGCTTTTGGTGCCGCTTCTCGGGTCCACGCCTGTGAGCCGACTGTTTGCACCTGGCAAACCAGGGGGCTACGATGGGTTCCATGGCGGTCACCAAAGCATCGCGCATGAGGTGCGCTACGTGTCCCGTGAGGCGGCGGTCCGAGGCAAGACCCGACAGCTGGTCGGCGCGAATCTGGCGATGGCACACCCGATGGTGCCCGGGGTGGCGCCGCTACCAAGAGGCTTTGCTATGCGAGGCGGGGGCTGGAGGCTCCTGAAGAACCCGCAGTCGACTTGCCCCCGTCGTTACCCTTGTCTATAATTCAACCCCCCGGGCCTATAGCTCAGGTGGTTAGAGCGCACGCCTGATAAGCGTGAGGTCGGTGGTTCAAGTCCACCTAGGCCCACCACCTCTCTTCTCTCAAGAATCGACGGCTGCACGGGATCAGGGGATGTGAATGGGATCGTGCAGGCAGACTGGAGTTCGCTCCCAAATGTTCGCGAGTTGCGTTTTCGTGTGGGCGTCTCCCAGTGTCACCCGCTCGGTCTTGCGGGGACTTCTCGCCGCAGTCCTGCCGACATTGTGATCTGTGGATGCCCCCCTGCGGCGGCTCCCGTCGCTCAATCTCAATGAGCCAAGCTGCAGGATTCGACCACCGGCGGAGGGTCTCAGCGTTGGACGAGCAGTCTGCGTCCGGCGATTCGCCACCGGCCCTCGCAAGCGATGCCCAGGGCTTCCGGATAAGCAAGGTGTTCCTGCTCTAGGATTCGCGCGGACAACGTCTCTTCGGTATCGTCGTCCAGAACCGAAACGGCTCGCTGCACGATGATGGGACCGTGGTCCAAGTCTTCGTCCACGAAGTGTACGGTACAGCCCGTCACCTTGACTCCCCATTCGAGTGCCTGGCGTTGAGCGTGAAGGCCCGGGAAGGCGGGGAGCAACGAGGGGTGGATGTTGAGGATTTGCATCGGAAAGCTGCGAATAAAGTAAGGACTCAGCAGTCGCATGAAGCCAGCCAAGCAGACGATCTCAACCCCGGCGTCTTTCAGTTGCTTTACGACTTCCCGGTCGAATTCCTCCCGCTCCCGGCCTTTGGACGGCAGAAACAGTGCGCGGTAGCCTCGCTGCCGGGCGTGAGCCAGTCCGGGCGCCTCTTGCCGGTTTGAGATCACCAAGGCGATCTCCGCCGGTATTTGTCCGCTTTCCGCGGCGTCGCTCAAGGCCAAGAAGTTCGACCCCCTACCGCTGAGAAGAATGCCGACCTTTTTGGGTTCCTTCATTCGTAAACCACTTTCCCCCCACCGGGGCGGACTTCACCGATTTCAACAGGGTCTTCACCGGTGGAGCGCAAGCGTCCCAGAACTTCGGAAACCTCCTGCTTCGCCACCACCAGGATCATGCCGATTCCCATGTTGAACGTGCGGTACATTTCCTCTTGGTCGATGTTTCCGCGCCGCTGCAGGAATCGAAAGACCGGGAGGACTTTCCAAGATCCGCGATGGACGACGGCGTCAAGATTTGGGGGCAGCGCGCGTTTGAGGTTTTCCGTGATGCCCCCGCCGGTGATGTGGGCGAGAGCATGAACGTGATCCCCTTCCAGTAGTGGAAGCACGGCGTCCAAGTACGGTCGGTGAGGCTCCAAAAGCTCCTCTCCTAGAGTGCGCCCAAAATCTTCGATGTATGTGTTCACCGTAAGCCCTTCCTGCTCGAAGCAGAGCTTTCGGACGAGGGAGTAACCGTTGGTGTGAAGTCCGGACGAGGGCAGACCCACCAACCGATCACCGTTCTCCACCCGGTCCGGTGTAAGGAGACGCGACCGCTCGGCGATGCCGACGATGAATCCCGCCAAATCGTACTCTTGCGGGGCATAGAAGTCGGGCATCTCTGCTGTTTCGCCGCCCAGCAGTGCGCAGTGACAACGTCGGCAGCCCTCCGCCAGGCCTGCCACAACCTGCTCGACGACTGCCGGATCCAGCCGCCCCGTAGCCAGGTAATCGAGAAAAAACAAGGGACGAGCACCCAGGACGAGAATGTCGTTGGTACAGTGGGCCACAATGTCGATGCCTACCGTGTCATGAACTCCGGTCGCAAACGCGATCTTCAACTTGGTCCCCACCCCGTCGGCACTGGCCAACAAAACGGGATCGTTCAAGGTGGTCCAGTCGGGTCGGAAAACCCCGGCGAAGGCACCGATCTCCATCAACACCGCGGGAGTAAACGTCGACCGGGCCAGCTCCTTAATGCGAACCTTGGCTTGGTCGGCCGCGTCGATGTCGACCCCGGCGTTGCGGTAACTCAAAGGGATTCGCTCTCGTTTCGCCATGTGTGTTCAGGAGTTTACGGGAAGAGCCTCTCTGATGCCAGAACATCGCCGGAAACTCCTAGACGGCGGTCCAATGGCGGTTGCTAGGGCAGCGGTCGCGAAAGTTCCCGCTCTTCCTCGGCCGCGTTTCTTCCCTGCTCCTTGATCAGATCGAACAAATCCTGCTGCCGGCTGAGATGAGAAATCGGGATCGGGTACTCCCTGTCGAAGCAAGCGGTACAGAAGTTGGTGTCCGCATCCACTGCCTTTCGTAGTCCTTCCAGGGAGAGATAGGCGAGAGTATCGGCCGTGGTGAATTCGCGAATTTCCTCAAGGGTCTTGTTGTTGGCGATCAATTCTGAAAGGGTGGGAGTATCGATGCCGTAGTAGCAGGGGCCAATCGTGGGAGGGGAACTGATCCGAAGATGGATCTCGCGGGCTCCCGCTGCCCGTACCATCTGGACGATCTTTCGGCTGGTCGTGCCCCGCACAATGGAATCGTCGATCAGGATGACGCGTTTGTCGGCCAGACTCTGTCGCACCGGGTTCAGTTTGACCTTGACTCCGAAGTGGCGGATGGATTGCCTGGGCTCGATAAACGTCCGCCCTACGTAATGGTTACGGATTAAGGCCATATCGAAGGGTATGCCGGATTCTTGGGCATAGCCCAGTGCCGCCGGAACTCCCGAGTCCGGTACCGGCACTACCACGTCGGCTTCAATCGGGTGCTCGCGCGCCAGTTGTCGGCCCATTTC
>JAPXNP010000075.1:0-7784 GCA_033811955.1 Acidobacteriota bacterium | reverse complement strand
AACGTAAAGCAAACCGCCGACCAACAATGATGCTGACGGCGCGAACCACCCTTGTGTGAGAGATCTTCAGCGGGCCTTGGGGATCACGATCCATAGGATGAGATAGGGTATGAGGCCGGGCAAACCTCCCGGCAGCATGAGGATCACGAAGAGGAGGCGAAACCAGAAGGGACGGATCCCGTAAAAGGCCGCCAGTCCCCCGCAGACCCCGGCGATCCAACCATTCTGACGTCGCAGCACGTGGGGTTGAGTTTCCGTGAGCGTCATGGTCTCGTATCTCCTTTTCAATGTCTTGGTGTAGCCGGCGTCCCCCGCCGGATTGTCCTCTCTGCCGCAACAGGAAACCTGTGGGGCGGAAAGCGGGCCGGAGTAGCGGCAAAGCCGCGTGCCTCCGAGAGGCACAAGAAACCGAAGAAACGGCCGCCGAGCCGCTCGTCGATTTCGCGTCCGACCGGATGATTCGATGATAACTCATTGAAGCGGTCGGAGTTGCCGGCAATCGATCGACTATCTTCTACCGTACCGAACTTTCGTAATTTGTACGTACCTCCGGCCGGAATTGTTCAAGGTCAAGGGTATGGCAAAGCCGTGCTATACTCCGACGTAACCGTGGATCAGTGGGAGTTTAAGGGTATTCAGTTCGAAATAACGACGGAGCCGGTGGGTCCCTTCGTGCTGGTTTCGGCACGGACCCCCAAGGAGGGCGCATTCGTCCGCGTGCGTCCCTTCTCTGCCTTGGGTCGGAACGAGCAGGAGGCCATGGAAATGCTGAAGTCGCAAATCCGCTCCGAATTTCGGCGAGTGCCCGACCTAGCTTCGGGTTTGCCGTCCGAATCCCGATAACTTGCTTGCGGGATTGCTTTCCTCCCCGGTCTCCTTTCGGCCGTCCGAAACTCTACAACCAAAGTATGTCGTCTCCGCCCGGGGCGGTCGCAGGCCTCGCAGATGTTTCGCTTGAAGTCAGGGTGGCCGCCCTGATTTCACTCGCCGAGAAATACACGGATAAGGCTTAAAGACACTGACGTTCTAAGTGGATTGCTTTACATTGAAGTCTATGGTGGCATTGTCTTGTGCAGCCTGGTATCGGAGGACGACGTGTGTCTGGATGGGGCCCCGTGATCGTGGCAGGTTGGCTGGCTACGGTGACCGCCGCGGCCGGAGTGAATCCCATGTCGGAGAAGACCGAGAGGGTGGCGACCGTCGAAGTGCCGCGTATCGATCGGGCTCCCAAGCTGGAAGACTTTTCAGGTATGGCTCCCGCTCCGTGGCTGGAAGGGCGCATGGCCAAGATCACCGATTTTGTCCAGTGGGTGCCCCGAGACGGACAGCCGGCTTCTCAGCGGACCGAAGCTTACCTGGCCTATGACCACGAGCACCTGTACGTGGTGGTGTTGTGTTTCGACACCGAGCCGGAGAAGATCCGGGCCCGGCTTTCCCGTCGCGAGGATATTATGCGGGACGATCGGGTGGATCTCTTCCTAGACACCTTCAATGACGGAAGAAGAGCCTACGCGTTCACCGTCAATCCTTACGGCGTCCAAGCCGACGCCACCTGGACCGAGCGCGATCGAAATCAATACGACACTTCGTTTGACACCGTCTGGTACACGGAAGGAAAGCTGACGCCGCAGGGTTACATCATCTGGGTGGCAATTCCGTTTCGGAGCCTTCGTTTTCCTTCGAAGCCCGTTCAGGAATGGGGGATAATTTTGGCTCGCTGGATCACGCGCGCCAACGAGGGCTCTTTCTGGCCTTATGTAACTACGCGGATTGAAGGGCGCCTCGGCCAGTCCGCTCGGCTTACCGGTCTGCGGGACATTTCTCCGGGAGGTTGGCTGCACCTTATTCCTTACGGTTTTTTCCGGTCCTTCCGCAAGCTGGAAGGCGAAGGGGCTGGTAATACTTCGCGATGGGTGGAAGATCGGTGGGATCCGGACGCGGGGTTAGACGCCAAGTTCTTGTTGCGGGGAAACTTTGCCGTCGACGTGGCGATGAATCCCGATTTCAACCAAATCGAATCGGACGAACCGCAAGTAACGGTCAATCAGCGGTTCGAGCTGTTCTTTCCGGAAAAACGCCCGTTCTTTTTGGAAAACGCGAACACGTTTGAAACCCCTATCAACTTGTTCTTCAGCCGCCGGATTGCGGATCCCCGTTTCGGAGTTCGTTTGACCGGCAAATCCGGTCCATACAGCGTCGGAGCGTTGTACGCGGACGACGAATCGGCGGGAGAGGCGGTTCCACCGGATCACCCGGACTTCGACCGTCCCGCCCACTTCGGGATCTTTCGGGTTAACCGGGATTTGGCCAAACAGTCGTCGATTGGATTCCTCTTCACCGATCGCGAACATGGGGATTCCTCCAACCGGGTTGGGGCGGCGGATGCACGACTCAAATTGACGCAGAACTGGGTGGTGACGCTCCAGGCGGCCAGGTCCTCGACCGAAGACGCAGAACTTGACCTCACAGGTTCCGCCGTAGAAGCCTGGATTCAGCGTACGGGTCGTCAACTGACCTGGTCGTTGGAGTACAGCGAGCGGAGTACCGGATTCCGGACTTTGGCCGGCTTCTTGCCGGGTTCTCAGGAGAAGACTCGCGCCGGTCGCCCGCGCAATGTACGAGTTCCGTTACGGCCGGGTATTCGGAGCGGCCGACACTTCATTAGCTACCGGTTTCGTCCGGAAGGCGAAAAGCTTATTGCATGGGGGCCCGACATTTCGGTAAACCCCAGCTGGACACGTGACGGTCGTCCCCTCGATCTCGTTTACAGCCTCGACCTGAGTGGAGAGTTCTCCCGGCAAACATATTTCGGGCTGTTTTATACCGGGTTAAAAGAGCGCCTCGGCCCGGAGGACTCGGATCAGCTCGTCAGGAGGACGGCATTTTCCACTTCGAGCCGAGGCGTCTATTGGAGTAGCAACCTGTCGCAGCAGTTCGGTCTTCAGGGAGAGTTCAGCTACGGAACCCAAGTGAACTTGGTCCCGCCGGTGAAGGAGCCGCCGGTAGTGGCGGATTCGACTCAGGGGAACATAACCCTTTACTGGTACCCGGCGCCTTTCTTGCGGGTGGAGAACACCTATATCTTGGCTCGCCTGAAAGCCCGTGACAGCAGTGCGTCGGTTTTCAACAACCACATCGCACGTTCGAAATTCAACTGCCAATTTAACCGTGAGCTCTCGATCCGCACGATCCTGCAATACGAGGCGGTTCTCGCCAATCCCGGCGAGAGCTCTCTGGAAACCAACAAGAACCTCAACGTCGACGTGCTGTTTACCTGGCTGAGAAATCCTTGGACGGCATTGTATGTAGGCTACAACAACAACCGCCGGACCCTGGGCCCGCTGTATGAGGACGGCACACTGGTCATGCCGCGGACGACGGGGATGGAGAACGACAGCTGGCAATTCTTCGTGAAGCTTTCCTGGTTTCTGGCTCTCTGAAAAAGAGTCTGCGGCAAAAGGACAAAAGTAGACGCCGCGGGAGCAGAGGTGTTGAGGATGCCGGGCAGTGTGTGTGGCCTAGGGCACAGGAGAGAAGGCTGTAATCGAGGATGCCGGACTTCTAAGCCGCGGTCGGCCGATAGAAGCGGAAACGGTAACGGCGTTGACGGCGGCCGCCGACGGGGATAGGATGGCTTTGGCTTGGTCAAACCGGCGGCTCGCTTAATACTTTTGGTCGGCTTCTACTTTGCCGCTTCCCCGCTAAGCGCCGGATCCTGGCGGGCCGGAACCGCCGAAGTCGTGATAACTCCCGAGCATGCACTTTGGATGGCCGGCTACGCCGCCCGTACGAAGCCTTCCGAGGGAGTCGCCTTGGACCTGCACGCCAAAGCTCTGGTGTTGGAGGATGAAAAAGGCAACCGCGCAGCTCTCATCACCCTGGATCTGCTGGGCTTCCCGGCGCAGTGGACCGACGGGGTCGCCGAAGAGATAGGGAAAGCGACAGGGCTGAGGCGCGAACAGGTGCTGTTCAACGCCAGTCACACGCACAGTGGTCCGGCTTTGGGTGATGTTCTCGAGATCGCTTACCCGATGACCGAAGCTCAACGAGCCGGTGTTCGTGCGTACACGATCGGACTGGCCGAGAAGCTCGTCGGTATGGTGAAGGCGGCCGTTGCCGACATGGAGATCTGCAAGGTAAGCGCCGGGTCTACGGAAGTCTCCTTCGCCGTAAACCGCCGTGTCCGGACGGTGGGCGGTTACGTCATCGGCGCCAACCGGCTGGGGCCGGTCGATCACCGAGTGCCGTTTCTGGTGGTCGATACGGACCGTGGTGCAATGAAGGCCCTTGTTTTCGGATACTCTTGTCATAACACCACGTTGGGGGCGGAGAACTACCTGTTTCACGGTGACTATGCAGGTGTAGCCCAGGCATGGCTGGAGGCCCGGTATCCCGGGGCGCCGGCTTTGTTCGTCAATGGAGCCTCCGGAGATGCCAATCCTTATCCCCGCGGAAGTTTAGAGCTGGTCGAGGAACATGGGACGCGGCTCGCCAAGGCTCTCGATCGCGCCGTCACCGGGCCGTTGGTGCCGGTTTCGGGTACGCTGAAGACGGCTTTCGAGCGTGTAATCCTGAGTTTCCGGCAGCCTCCGACACGGGCGGAACTCGAAGCACGCCTTCAGGAAGACGACGTGTACCGAAAGAAGCACGCGCAGCTCTTGCTGCGCCGGTTGGACGAGACCGGTGAGATTTCGCGGGACTATCCCTATCCTATCCAGGTTTTCCAGTTCGGCGACCAGGTGACGTTGGTGGCGTTGGGAGGAGAAGTGGTCGGGGACTACGCTCGGCGTCTCCGTCGGGAGACGAACGATCCTGACCTGTGGGTTGCCGGTTACAGCAACGACGTTACCTCCTACATCCCTTCGGTGAGAGTTTTGTCCGAGGGTGGCTACGAGCCTGAGGAATCGACGATTTATTACGGACAGCCGGCTCCGTTCGACCCGTCGATCGAGGAACGGATCGTCGGCAAGGTCGTGCAGATGTGCAGGGAGCTTAAGAATAGAGGCGGAAGGAAGTGAAGAACGATCTTTCCAGACGGAGTTTTGTGGGTGTTCTTTCCGCCGGGGCTGCGGCGCACCTGGGCAGGGGAGTGCAGGCTTCGGCGGAGGTGAAGAGAGCACCAAGCGTAGGTGAAGGAGGGACACCGGCACTCCTCGGAGGGACGCCGGTACGAACGGAAGCCTTTCCATCCTGGCCGATCATCGCAGAAAACGACAAGGCGGCGTGGAGGGAGGTTTTGCTGTCGGGGCGATGGAATCGGGGACCCGCCGTCGCTCGTTTTGAGCAGACCTGGGCTGAACAACTTGGCTGCCCTTTTGCGATCGCTACGGCGTCGGGGACGGCGGCGCTCTTCACTTGCCTGAACGCCCTCGGCGTCGGTCCGGGGGACGAAGTGATTGTGCCTCCGTATACGTTCGTAGCGACCATCAACGTCGTTTTATTGCAGCATGCGTTACCGATCTTCGTCGACACGGATCGAGCCACCTGCCAGATTGATGCGGACCGCATCGAAGGTGCCGTCACGAGTCGAACCCGCTGCATCATTCCGGTTCATTTGGGTGGTAATCCTGCAGATCTCGACAAGGTTCTGTCGGTGGGACGCCGGCACGGAATTCCCGTGCTGGAAGATGCCTGCCAGGCCCATTCGCGGAGTGGCGCGGGAAGAAGGTGGGAACCCTGGGAGACCTCGGGTGTTTCAGCTTTCAAGCGTCGAAGAACCTCAATTCCGGGGAAGGGGGCGCCATCGTTTCCCACAACGGCGAGTTGATGGCTGTCTGCGCCGGTTTCCACGATGCGGGCCGAGGCTATCGACTGGATGAGAGCGGACGGCTTACCCCTGATTACGGGTCTGGTTTTTCTTATGCGCTGGTGGGAGACAACCGGCGCCTGACCGAGTTCCAGGCCACTCTCTTACATGAGCAGCTGACCCGGTTGGAGGAGCAGTCTCGACGGCGGGAAAGCAACGCCGCCTATCTGACGGGTCAATTGCGGGAGATCCCGGGAATCCAGCCGGCCGAAATGTACGAGGGAGCCACGCGCAACGCCTACCATCTGTACATGTTCCGGTATGATCCCGCAGGTTTTGTAGGGCTTCCCCGTTCCGTGTTCCTGCGGGCGCTCAGGGCCGAGGGGGTCCCTTGCTCGGCAGGATATGGACCGCTGAACAAAGAGCCTTTCATCGGACGCGCGCTGGAATCGCGCGGATTCCGCTCGATTTACGGAGACAAGGCGATTGCGGAGTGGGCGGAACGAAATCAGTGTCCCGAGAATGACAAGCTGTGTCAGGAGGCTTGTTGGTTTACGCAAACGATGTTGCTCGGATCCCGCTCCGACATGGACGACATTGCGGCGGCAATTCGCAAGATCCGGAAGCATGGCGCCGGGCTCCGCAACGCTGAAGCCGGCGTATGAAGTAACGCTGGGCTGCGGCAGGCTGAGGGTTCGCTTTCGGGCCTTAATTGAGTTACGTGCTGTCCGTTTCGCCCCGCCCCAAGTGCTCCCTTCTTGATGCTTCCTCTTCCGCTCGTCGATGTCCCCGCAGGAAACACCCATCGACCCAAAAAGCGTTCTGGTGCTCCGATCCTGGTCCTCCGAGTCTGGGAGCGCGCGGGTGCGATGTGCGGCAAGCTGGAACGACGATTCTCCTGAAGCCGAAGACTTCATGGTATTCGGTATTCAGTCCAGGGCAAGCGACCGACGCGGGCGACATCTTTGGCTACCGGCTCTCGCCGGCGCTTTGAGGGGGCCTGAAGGAGGGAGCGAATAGCCGGGATCCCCGCCCGATCGTGCTCCACGCCGCCGTTACGGGCCAGGACTTCTCAGTCTCCTCAGCTGCTCTGAAGAGAACAGCCGTGAAGCCGTGCAAGCCTTACAGCAAGATCAGGAGAACGCCGACGAGCATCAGTGCGGCGGCGGTGATGCGCCGGCGGCAGTGCCCCTCCCGGAAGGCCACCACGCCCAAGAGCGCCGACAAGAAGCCACCGGCCCGTTTGACGGCTTCCACATAGGCCACCAAGGTGGTCCGGTAGGCGTAGAACTGCGCCAGCACGGCGACTCCCGCCACGCCGGCGGCCGCCAGGAGCCACGGCCCGGTGCGAAACCGGGACGTCCGGACGTTCCCACCGTCGCCAAAGCGGGGTCGGAACATCAAGATCAGGACCGCACTGAGGATGCTCATCCACGCCGCCAGGAGAGCCTCGGAACCGTGGCGGATCGCTATCTTGTCGATAGAAGTGGTGATACCCCAGACGGCCGCCACAATGAGCATGCGCGCACTTCCCGGCTCACGCAGCGGAGCTGTGAACCAACGGAGAAGTCCTCCTCCTTTCTCCTGGTGCAGGAGCATGCCTCCCAAAAATAGAAGCAAGATTCCCGCCCAGCCGCGAAAGGACGGAACTTCGCCCAGAAGGAGTAGGGCCGTCAATGCGGAAACGAGGGGCGTAAACGACAGATAAGGGATGGTAAGAGAAAGCGGGGAAAGGGAGACCGCTTGGACGTAGAGAAATGAGGTCACCGCAAAGCCGACGGCCTCCAGCGACGCCAGCACGACGAAGAGGAGGTCAAACTCGGGCAGACCCTCGTACCCGACTACTCCGAGAAGTAGGAATCCGGACCCCGTATTGATGCCTAAGACTACCTTCCAGGAGGGAAGACGGCATCCCAAGACCTTTCGCAGGACGTCCAAAATCACAAAGCCGATCGATGCGACAATCGCCAACCACATGAGCTGCCGAGACCGTTTCACTCGAGCCCGAAGTCACGCATTTGCTGCCACGGGCATTGTA
>JAPXNP010000074.1:0-7830 GCA_033811955.1 Acidobacteriota bacterium | reverse complement strand
AGATTCTCCAGCCGATCCAGCAGGATCAGGAGTTCGGCTCCCTCGTTCTCGAACATTCGCTTCATGACCGTGGGATAGCCGAAGTGACAGAACCCGCAATCGGCGGCTTCTGCGACGGGAAAGTCACCGGCGTTCACGCAGTCGTTGGCTCCCGGGTGATGAAGAAAAGCCCGATCGAGATCGGGTGGATTTAGGATGACCGTGTAGGAGGTCGCGGAGTCTGGTGGAATCACCCAGTGCACGTCAGCGTCCGGGCATCGTTCTTTTACGAGGGAGTCCAACAGAGAGCCCAGAGGATCGCTTCCGACCGCTCCCATCAGCTTTACGGGCACGCCGAGGCGGTTGAGTGCCACGCCGACATTGGCGACTGCACCTCCCGGCGAGAGGATTATCGGTCCTACCAAAGTGAGTCCTCCGGGCTTCACCAGTTCTTGGATGGTGCCGACTGGATGACCAATGTTGGGGATGATGTCCAGGCAAATATGACCTGCGACCAGAATCTTCATCTTTCTCGCGCCGTTTCTTCACGACCGGCGGAGAATGCCCAGAACGGCATCCATGTCGGCATGCTCATGCACCAACGTTCGGACGGCTTCCGCCATTCTGTCAAAACGGGGATGCTGGAAGATGTTTCGCCCATAAACCACTCCCCGCGCTCCCGCCTGGAGCATGCGCCAGGTGCGACGGAGGATCTCTTCGTCGTCGACACGTCCTCCGCCCCGAGGCAGCAATGGGATGGGATCGGTCAATCTCACGAGTTCGTGGTAGCGGTCGAGATTGTCCGTGGGGTCGGCTTTGATGATATCCACTCCTAGCTCTACAGCCTGCCGGTGAAGAGCTACAGCCGCTTCGAAATCTCCCACGACTTCGTAGCCCGAACCGTCGCGGCCGGCCTTCAGCACGAGGGGTTCCACCATCAACGGCATGCCGTAGCGTTCGCAGACTTCCCGCAGCGAAGCGATGTTGCGAACGGATTGATGATGTACCGCGGGATTGTCCGGAGCGAGAAGAAGATTCAGCACCACACCCGCAGCATCCAATTTCAGGGCCTGTTCCAAGTGGGGATCCAGGAGCTCGCTGTAACCGTAGTCCGGTCGCCGGGGATCGTACAGGTTTGTCACGTCGGCACGGAGAATGAGGGCCGGCTTCTGCGGCAGGTGCCGTTCCTGTAGGCGTCGGGCCTGCCCCGGGCTCAGCAGGAGAGCATCGGCCCGGGCGGCCACGGCAAGGTCGATAACCCGTTCGAGCTGTTCCACCCCTTGTAGCAGTGCGTACTCATTGAAAAGACCGTGATCGGCCGCCACTTGAAAGCAACGACCGTCCGGCTGAAAGATCCGCTGCATACGTACCTTGTGAGATAAGGACACGAAATCTCTCCTTTCCGGTTTCCATCTGAAGGTTTCTTACCAACCAAGAGCGTCAGCGAAGACAAGCGTAACCGGTTGGTTTCCTGTTTCACGGTTTAGCGTCATAGGCCAACAACTCTAGGATACGCCTTGCAATTCCGGCGTCGGACACGGCCACGACGGACACCATCGGCCGACCGAACAGCCTGCCTAACTGTTCCCTCGTGGACCACCGTACCATCGGGATGCCTTTGGCGGAAGCGGGGCGCCCAAACGTATGGTAAACGCGGGGTGCGGCGTCCGGAGGGATCAAAAGAAGCTGCGCTTTGCCTTTGCCCAACCATTGGAGGCAAGCTTCAGTGCCGACGGCCAGTCGACCGGCTCGTCGGGCCAGGCCGATCATCCCCGCGACTGCTTGGTCGGCGGATTGGGTGTCGGGTGGTAAGCAATTGTCGTTCACGTCTACCGACATCATAGTTAGGTTTTCCTAAGCTTGCGACCAGTTGCGCTTTTTGTGCTTTCTATGTCGGCCACAGCGGTCCATGGTCGTCTTGGCTTGGTGGCTGTAAAGCCTTTGACTGAGCTTGAGCAACTAAGTAAGTAATGTCAGAATACCGCCCCTTGAGTCGCCGGCATGAATCTCCTCGAGCTGTTTGCGAAGGAGAGCGTGATCGACGAGCCTTCGATCTGGAATCGAAACGGACCCAATGAGACGGAACTCGCACAACCGGCAACGGCCGATCGGGATAGGTGCGACGCTTTTCCTGGTGTCTTGCTTGGCCGGCGCTCCTCTGTTCGGCCAGGAAGACGAAGATTGTCTTGCCTGTCATGCGGACTCGTCGCTTGAAGGCCGGCGGAACGGCCAAGTCATGTCCGTCTTCGTGGATTCCGAGACCTACCGCGCGTCGATTCATAGCGACTTGGGCTGTGTTTCTTGCCATTTTGACTTGACCGGCACGGATTTTCCGCATGTTGAAGATCCCCAGCCGGTGGACTGCGCATCCTGTCATGACGACGCTTCCGAGGAGTTGGCGGCTGGTCCGCATGGTCGATGGGCCGGCGAGCCCGGTCGCCCTGCGGCGGCATGCGTCGGTTGCCACGGCGAGCACGACGTCTTGCCGGTGCGGGATCCGGCATCCCCCGTCCATGTGGCCAACGTAGAGAGGCTGTGCGGTAGGTGTCACGACGCGGAAGTGGAAGCCGTGGAAGCGGGAGCCCATGGAAGTTTGGGTCAGAGGGTTCCCCGTGCCGCCTGTTCCCAGTGCCATCAGGGACACGACGTCACCAAGCCGGAAGACGAATCGGCCGAGTTGGAAATCTGCTCAGATTGCCATCCGCGCCAGGTGGCCGAGCAACGCCGCAGCGTGCATGCCCGAGCTGCGCTGCGCGACGATCCCTTGGCGCCCACCTGTATCACCTGTCACGAGCATCATCGGATTCGGCCTCACAGCGATCCTTCGTCACCGACGGCGGTTATGAACGTCCCGCTGTTGTGCGGGAGATGCCACCGAGAAGGTTCCCCCGTGTCGCTGCAACGGGATATCCGCCAGGACCGGATTCTCGAAAACTACTCTATGAGCATTCACGGTGAGGGCCTGTTTCGAAAGGGACTCACCGTGACGGCCGTCTGCAGCTCCTGCCACAACGCCCATCTCATCTTGGAGCACAGTCACCCGGATTCAAGCATCAACCCGAACAACGTAGCTCAGACCTGCATGCGTTGCCACAGCCGGATCGAGCAGGTCCACGTTAAGGTGATTGAGGGGAGGCTCTGGGAAGAAGAACCCGAAAAGGTTCCCGCGTGCATCGATTGCCATCAACCCCACAGGATTCGTCGGACTCCACTCAGTTCGCAGAGGGTGGCCAACGCGGAGTGCTTCCGCTGTCATGCCGACCCTGACCTTTCCGTGGAGCGGGACGGCCGCAAGGTCTCGCTTTTCATCGATGAAGCTCGTTACGCCGCCTCGTCCCACAGCAGTACGGCCTGCGCACAATGCCATAGCGAGGTCAGTTCGGCTCTGAAGCGCCCCTGTGCCGCCATTCAGCACAAGGTGGACTGCGCCGTTTGCCACGCCGAGGTCGTTCAGTTGTGGCAAGAGAGCGCTCACGGGACGTTTGCTGCCCAGGACGATCCGGCTGCACCTACCTGTCGAACTTGCCACGAGCCACACTACACCTTGAGCTCACGTTTGCCGATATCCCCGACTTTCCCACGAAACGTGCCCAAATTGTGCGGCGGGTGTCACAGCGCCGGAGGAGCCGCCGCCGTGCGGATCCGCAGTGACATTCCCGATCTCGTGGAATCGTACGCTCGCAGCGTTCACGGGCGGGGAGTCCTGGAAGCCGGTCTGGTAGTTTCGGCTACCTGCGCGGATTGTCATACGGCCCACCATGAGCTGCCGAAAGCGGACCCCCGGTCTTCGGTTCACCCGCAGAACTTAGCCGCCACTTGCGGTAATTGTCACCGGGGTATCGAGGAAACATTCAGGACGAGTATTCATTGGCCGGGTCGCGACACCCGCACCAAGGAACCTTTGCCGACGTGCGAAGACTGTCATACCTCGCATACCATCACTCGAACGGATGTCCGGGGCTTTCGGACCATGATGATGGAGCAATGCGGGCGGTGTCATGAACCGGAAGCCGAAACCTATTTTGAGACCGTCCATGGAAAGGTCTCGCGTCTGGGAGAAGAAGGAGCGGCCAAGTGCTACGACTGTCACGGCACTCACGGCATTCTTCCGCCCGAGGATCCCCGCTCGACGCTTTCCCATGACAACGTGGTGCAAACCTGCGCCACTTGTCACCCCGGGGCGCACCGACAGTTTGCCGGTTACTTGACCCACGCCACGCACCACGATCCTGACAAGTATCCTTACCTCTACTTCGCCTTCGTTTTCATGACCGTCCTTTTGGTAGGGACGCTGGCGTTTTTCACTCTCCATACGCTGTTGTGGTTGTGGCGCTTGTGGAGGACCCGGGAGACTTGGCGTGCCCGGCGCGAACCGGCGGCAGACCGCTTTTACGTGCGCTTCAGCCCGACCCACCGCTGGATGCACCTGGTGATGATCCTAAGCTTCTTCACGCTGGCGATCACGGGAATGGTGCTGAAGTTCTCGTATGCCGGCTGGGCTGCCGTGCTCGCTCGGCTGTTGGGCGGTTTCTCCGTCACCGGGACTTTGCACCGTACGGCTGCGGTAGTGCTCCTGGGTCTGTTCGGCTTTCATCTCTCCGAGCTTGTCGGTGCCAAGCGGAGAACAGGCAAAAGCTGGCGGGAGTTTCTTTTCGATCGCGACTCCCTGATGTTCAATCTTCACGACGCCGTCGAGTTTTGGCAGAGCGTGAAGTGGTTCCTGGGGCGCGGAGAACGCCCGAAGTTTGGGCGGTGGACCTATTGGGAGAAGTTTGACTACTTCGCCGTCTTTTGGGGCGTCTTCGTAATCGGATCGACCGGCTTGGCGCTGTGGTTTCCGGAGTTGTTCACTCGTGTCTTTCCCGGTTGGACCATCAATGTGGCCACCATCATTCACAGCGATGAAGCTCTACTGGCCGTGGCATTCATTTTCACGATTCATTTCTTCAACACTCATTTTCGTCCCGACAAGTTCCCCATGGATCCCGTGATCTTTACAGGGCGCGTGGCTTTGGAGGAGCTGCGGCATGACAAACCGGAGGAATACCGGCAGGTGATGGAGAGCCCGGACTTAGAAGCGAAGCTGGCGGGCCCTGTTCCCGAACGGCACATGAGGTGGATAAGGATTTTCGGTTTTTCCGCTTTGACCTTGGGTCTTACGCTCATCGGCCTGATCATTTACGCCATGTTGATCGTGTATCGATGAGGTGGGTTCCGGGCTTCCGGCGCCGCCGCAACCGGTTGCAGCCTCTTTTGGGAGCCGATCGGTACGGCTTTGTTCAGCTGAGAGAGCCGGCGGACCCCGGTTCCGCAGCTCCGGCCTTCCGAGGTACAGTGCTCGGCTGCCGGTTCCGTACTTTACCTACACTGCCTCGTCTCTGGTGACGTGTACGCCGAACAGAGCGCGCCGGTAAGGCAGCGCTCTGGATGCGTTACGTCACATGCATTTCCCCTGCTTAGGGCCGTCGCGAAGCGTTCGGGGCGCTTGCGGTATCGTTCCGACTGGGACGAATCAGGAACGGCTGGACTCGAGAACCGGTTGGAACGGTGAATCGAACGTGTCGGAAAGGATACCGACGGCCGGAAGCTGCAGGACGACCTCGAGACCACCGATGATGCGATTGCGGGCGGAAATTTCGCCTCCGTGAAGCAGCGTAATGCGTCGGGCGATAGACAAACCGAGACCAGTCCCGGATGTGGAGATTCCCGGCCGGTTGATGCGGTGGAAAGGTTCGAATATCGTCTCAAGGTCTGTTTCGGGAACACCAGGTCCAAAATCCTCGACTCGAAGAAAGGCGATAATTCCCCGACTGTCGGTGCCGGCATCAAGCGAAACCAGGACCGAACTGCCGGCTACCGTATACTGCAAGGCATTGCGCACTAGGTTCTCAACCGCACTCCGGAGTAAGCTTGCCTCTCCCACCACTCGCACCGGCGTCAGTCGAATGATCTGAAGATCGCCCGCTCGATCTTCTCCAACCTCGAACCGCAGATCGGAGACGGTGTTCACGACGATCCGATCCAGGCGTACCAGTCGGGTGGCCGGCGTTCCCATGCCGGTTTCAAGGCGGGTAAGCCTCAGCAGTCGGGAGAGAATTTGATCGACCCGCGCTATCTCACGTTCAACTCTCTCCAAGGCCATGCGTTCGGCCGACGGGTCGCGCTCGCCTTTCATGAGCTCCAGGGCCAAGCGTACACGAGTCAACGGCGAACGAATCTCGTGCGAGACATCGGCCAAGAGTAATCTTTGCGATCGGAGGAGACTCTCAACCTGGCTCACCATGTGGTCGAATGTGAGCGCCAGATCAGCCAGTTCGTCCCTCCGGTCTGCGAATTCCTGCGCCAGCCGGACCGATAAATTCCCTTCGCTTACTTGCTGAGCCGCCCAGCGAAGCCGGAAAACGGGGCGCCCGAAATAGCGGGCCAGCAAGTAGCAAATCGCTCCCGAGCACCCCAATACGATTAGGAGAGCCCAGGCTTGATCTTGCCATAAGGCCAGGGCGAAAAGAGGTGGACGCACAAAATCCGCCGTGACGATCACTTCTTGACCGTTCCAGCGAATACGCCGGGCCACGAAAGGAGGAGCGTAGCCCCAACCGTTCGAACTGGCACGAGCTTCCTCCATGGCTGAAACGGCTTCCCGGGGCGGTACTTTGTGTGGCATGATCCCCAGGTCGTCTCGCATCAGCCAGGTAGTGGGTCCGTTCTCCCGCAGATCGAGCAGCATGCGCTCAAGTTCGTCCGCTTCATCGCTTGGGACGGAAAGGCTGCGCACCGCGACAGAATGCAAAAACGCTGCAGTAACGGTCTCCCACCAGGCGGTCTCGGTAACCGGGCTGAACCAGCGAGATACTCCCCAGACAATGGCGCAGAGAAGAAGCATCGCCATCCAGAACCAGAGGAAGATCTTCAGGAAAAGCCTTCCCGGCACGGTCACCTTCTGGCGGTTAGTTCCGGGACGAGGACATACATGTAACCGACGCCCCGGATGGTCTTGATTCTGTCGAGTTCTCCGACTTTCCAGCCGAGCTTACGACGAACTTGGCTGACCAGCATGTCAATGCTGCGGTCGTAGGGATTGAGAGGACGCCGCAAGGCTGTCTCACAGAGTTCCTCACGGGAAACGGGAGATCCTGCAGAACGGAGTAACCTCTCGAGGAGGTCGAATTCGGCCGTCGTCAAATCTAAAGGTTTCCCCTCCTGCCACACCGTCCTTGTGGACGGATCGAGCTCAAGATCTCCGAGTTCGATCTTTTCGCCTTCGGTTCCGCCTTCTTCCACGCCCGCTTGAGAACGGCGCAGAATCGCGCGGACTCGGGCCAGAAGCTCGCGCGGGCTGAAGGGTTTCGAGATGTAATCATCGGCACCGAGCTCAAGGCCGAGGATGCGATCGATCTCATCGCCCTTGGCTGTGAGCATAATGACCGGTTTCATGGAGCTGCGGCGGATCCGCCGCAGAAGCTCGAAGCCGTCCATTCCGGGGAGCATCACATCGACAATAACCAAGTCGTGATCGTCAAGCCGGGACAGGCTTTCCTCGGCGGTATGAACACAGGTGACGTTGAATCGTTCTCTTCCTAGGTATTCCGTCAAAAGCTCGCAAAGCTCCGGGTCGTCGTCCACAACGAGGATTCGCGTCGCTTCATAAGTTTGGGGTCCGTAGTCTCGGGCTTGATCTTCCATAACTCTTTCACTCCTAAAGTTAAAGAACGAGCCAACTGTTCATTCCCCAGCCCCCGGGCGGGTGCTGTCGCTAATCTGGTGGGGGGCACATAATCCAAGAAGGAAGCGGCCATGGAGGTTTCAAGTAAGCTCGTGGTCTGGGATAAATCGGAATGGCGCTTCAAAGTC
>JAPXNP010000073.1:0-7929 GCA_033811955.1 Acidobacteriota bacterium | reverse complement strand
GGCCTGATCGACAGCGAGTGAGAAGCGCAGGCTCACCAGCTTTCAGGCAAGGTAATTTATCATCGGTAGGATGACAGGGAAGAACGTATCGGTCATTGGACGGAGGCTCGATGGAGAACGGCTTCACAAGGAAGTTTGCTCTATCTTCCGCCGGGTTGTCCCTTGCGGCTTGGTAACCGGTTACCTCTGCGCCTTGGCCCCGTTCGCTTTGGCCGATTACAAACCTCGCGAGCCGAGCCTGAAACCGGCCCGCGAGTACCCTTCGCACCAGGAGTTCCAAGGTCTGGTCATCGCCGCCGACCCTTTTCTCTCCGACGAACGAATCAAGCGGGAGTTGTTTGATACCGACAAGGTGGTCAAGGAAGGCTTCTTACCCATCCTTCTCATCATAGAGAACAACAACGATTTTCCGGTGGTGATCGACGGTACCTCCATCCAGTTGATCGCCCCGGACGAAACCGCCGAGCTCCCGGTGCCGTTTGAAACCGTATTGTTCCGGGTACTGCGCCTGAAGACGAACGTCCGTCCCGGTTTACCGCCCCCGGGAATGATCCTGGTTATCCTGACCCAAAAGTGTGACCCGGTCATGCTGGAGGACTTCCAGCAGAAGACACTGCAAGCAAGGGAAGTTGATCCTCACTCCGTAGACTACGGTGTCGTATTCTTTCCCGGGCGGAAGTCGCTGCAAGGTCACCGGCTCTACATTCCCGACCTGATCAACCCCGATGATGGAACCACGCTGATGTTTTTCGAATTCGAACTGCAGTCACCAAGACCATGAAATCAGCCGCTGTGAATTCTTTGACCGTGCCCTCCCTCGGCTTCGAGGAGCATCGCCTGACGAACGGGCTACTGGTTCTTCTTTCATCCCGCGAAGGTCCGCCCCTCGTCCACGTTACCGTTCACTATCGCGTGGGTTCCAGCGACGAGGAGCCCGGATACTCCGGTCTGGCCCACCTCTTCGAGCACATGATGTTCCAGGGTTCGGCCCACGTCGCGAAAAACGAACACGGACGACTCATCGACGCGGCCGGGGGTCGCTGGAACGCTTCCACGGGGAAGGACCGAACCAACTACTTCGAGACGGTTCCGTCTTCTCACCTGGAACTGGCCCTCTGGCTCGAAGCCGACCGTCTATCCGCTCTGGCCGTCACCGAAGAAAACTTTGAGAACCAGCGACAGACCGTCATTGAGGAGAAAAAACAGGTCTATGACAACCAGCCTTACGGAAGAGCCTACTTGCGGTTCGACGAGCTCTCCTATCGGAACTGGCGCTATGCGCACCCCGTCATCGGATACGAAGAAGATCTGCGTAATCTGACCCACGACGACGCCGTTGCTTTTCACCGTCGGTTTTATCAACCGGCCAACGCCGTCCTGGCCCTTGCCGGTGATTTCGAAAAAGACCGGGCGATGCGGTGGATCGAGGACTACTTCGGCTGGATTCCGCAAGCCGACCCGCCCGTACGCGAGCCGGTCGAGGAACCCCCGGATGAGCAGGAGCGGGTGGAAGAGATCCGTGACCCCCTGGCACCCCTTCCCGCCGTGGGCATGGGTTTTTTGGTCCCGCCTCTGGGAACCAGGGAGGACGCCGCACTGCGTCTTTGGGCCCTAATTTTGGGCGAAGGTGACTCGGCCCGGCTTTACCGCCGCTTCGTTTACGATCAACCTTGGGTTACGGGGTTGGCGACGGGTACCAACCACTGCCGCGGTCCGCAACAGTTTCGCATCTGGTTTCAAGTCCAGCAGGGCGTGTCACCCGAGCAGGTCATTCAGGGCGTTGAGAGTGAGATAGAGCGCTTACAGAACGAGACGGCGGCCTCCTGGGAGCTCGAAAAATCCCGCAATCAGCTCACCTACCGCCAGGTGATGCGGCTCGAGCGCGTTTCACGCATGGGTGAAGCCTTGGCCGAAGGAGCTTCCATGCTGGACGACCCGGATTTTGTCAACCGGCGATTCGAGACCCTTCTCAGCGTGACTGCGGACGAGTTACGGGAAGCGGCCCAACGCCACCTTCTGCGGACCAGACGCACTCTGGTGTCGATCCTGCCGGAGGAACGCTCATGAGACCGACACCTCCCGAACCCGGCGTGCTGGAGTTACCTTCCTATCCCCTGCTGTCGAAGGCGGACACGGTCGGCGGACCGGAACTCTTCGTTCTGCCCCACCGGAAGTTTCCTCATGTGACGTTGGCGGCCGGATTCCCTCTCGGTCGAGTGCATGAACCACCTCACCCGAGAGGATTCGTCGACCTGGCGATCGAGTTGCTGAAGGAGGGAACCCACCGGCGGTCGGGGCGGGAGATCGCGGAAACCTTGGATCGGTACGCCGTCCAATATGACCAGGAGGTGCAGCCGGAATACAGTCTTTTAAGCGCCGCATGCCTGCCGGTCCACCTGGAAACCGCCTTGGCGTTACTGGCGGAAATGATCCAGACACCGGCCTTTCCCGAGAGCGAGTTCGACATCTTGCGCAACCGTTGGCTGAGCCTTCTCTACGCCCAGCGATCGGACCCGTCGTTTCTGGCCGCAGAACGCATTCATGCAGCATATTTCGGCGAGCACCCGTATTCCCGCATCACGATCCCGCCTGAAGATTTGCAACAGCTGACCGCACAGGATGTTAGAAGCTTCTACGCGACACATTTCCCCAGTCACGGATCGTTTCTGCTCGTTGCCGGGGATTTCGACGAGGACGCGGTGCAGACTTCAGTAGGCCGCCTGTTCACGGATTGGAACACCCGGCGCGGCGCCGAGATCGATCCTCCCCCACCCCCTCCCGACAAGACCGTGATCCACCTGGTTCACCGTCCCGGATCGGTTCAGGCTCACCTCAATCTGGCTCTTCCCGGGCTTCCGGTCTTGGATGTTCGTCGTGACGCCCTCCGCCTTGCGGTTCAGGGTTGGGGCGGGGGCGGCAGCGCCCGCCTGTTCTTGAAACTCCGCGAAGAGAGAGGACTCACGTACGGGGTCTATAGTTCCCAGGCCGCCTTTTCCCGAGCCGGCTACGTGGAGGTAACGACCGACGTCCATCAGGAAGCCGCCGCGGAAGCCGTCGATCTGATTTTGTCGGAAGCCGAACGACTGGTGTCGCAACCTCCCCAGGGAGAAGAGCTGGAGCGATGCCGATCGGAACTCGCCGGAGCTTACTTGAGGAGACTGGAATCAGTGTCGAATCTGGGTTTGCTGGAAGCCGAAAGGATCCTCCAGCGGCTTCCCGAGGACTACTTCGCCACGTACCTCGAGCGCTTACGGACTACCGGACCGGACGACATCGCCTCGGTGCTGGCGCAACTCTGGACACCGTTAATTCCCACCATCGCGGTGGTGGGCGACCGGGTCGTCTTGGAGCCCCAGCTTCAGGCGCTGGGCCCGGTTGTGGTGTACGACACCAGCGGACGACGACTGACCTGAAACAAGGGGACATTCACCCATTTCGGCTACCCATTTCGGCTCTAACCAATTGAAAGAAAGGTCACGGAGGTGAGTCCGGCGCTCTTTCCGGTGAGTCGCCTTAGGGGAGCGTTGGCGTGATCGTCTTACCGGGGGCACGGAGATGTTTTCGTATGCACCCCGGGGAAATGGCCTGGGCGGTCCTCGTGGGTGGGACAACGCCACGTTCACATCCGCAGCGCCGCCAGGTAAGGCCCACTTCGGTAGAGTGCAGCGGCGGAGCGAAGGGGCGCCCACGCCTTGGAAGCATGCTGTGTACCCGGTACGGGGTGCCGACCTCGAGGCCGATATCAACCACCGTTGGAGAGACGCGGAACGTAGCCGCCGGCGAGCAACCTTACACCGTCCGCTGGACCCCGAACAGGTTGCTCCACACGCTTGCGGGCAGGCTTGCAGGCCGCGGAGATGCTCTGCCGGCGCGAACGTCGGTGCATCCGCGCGGCACCACGAGCCCAATCACACCACGGGGCCGCCGGATCCCTCCTCTTCCAGCACGAGGCCCGGACCCACACTAAAACCTGCGTCCACGTAATGGACCTCCCCCGTCACACCGCTGGACAGATCCGACAGAAAATACAGCGCACTGCGCCCGACATCGTCGGCGGTGATGTTTCGCCGCAACAACGTAGCCCGCTCGTACGCCCCGAGTAGATCCTTGAACCCGGCTATAGCGGAAGCGGCCAACGTCTTCACCGGGCCCGCCGAAACGGCGTTGACTCGGATTCCGTCCGGTCCCAAGTCAGCCGCCAAGTAACGGACGGAAGCTTCCAGCGCCGCCTTCGCCACGCCCATGACGTTGTAATTGGGGACGGCCCGCACCGCTCCCACATAGGTCAACGTCAGTACCGACGCCGGTCGTCGAAACAGGGGGAGTGCTTCCCTGACGACGGAGATGAGCGAGTAACACGAAACATCCAGGGCCAAGTGAAAATCCGCGCGCCGCGTCGCGACAAAGCGGTCCCGCAACGCCGCTTTGTCGGCAAATGCAACGGAGTGGACCAAGAAGTCCAAGGAGCCCCATACCTTGCGGACTTCTTCAAAAAAATCGGCCACCTGGCGGTCGCTTGTCACGTCCATCGGGTGGAGAAGGTCTCCTCCGATCGACTCGACCAGCGGCCGCACCCGCCGTTCCTGCGCCTCCCCCAGAAAACTGAATCCCAACCGCGCCCCTTCTTGAGCGGCATGTCGGGCGATCGACCAGGCGATGGAACGCTCGTTGGCGACCCCGAGAATGACTCCCCGCTTCCCCTCCAACAAACCCATCGGTCACGCTCCCCGCAAAAGTTCGTTGACCTTGGCCATAACCTCGAAGGCGTCCGCCACGTACAGGACGTCGGCCTTTCCGTGGGCCCAGCCGCATCCGGGATCCAGATTGACGGCCCGGCGCTCTCGGATGAATCGCCATCCCACCACGTGGGGTTCCTCACCATGACAACAGGTGGCCAGACCCTTGGGGTGGCGGGGGGTGGAACCGGTTTGGCCCACCTGATGCAGGTGCGTCATGAAGGACAAGCTCTCCTGGCCCTCCTGACTTTGATCGACGACGGATTTGCTTCCCCCCAAGGAGGCCTGTGAGAGTCGCAGAAATTCCTTGATGATTGCCTCCGCTTCGGCCACATGCGTCTTCCCGTCGGCTTGCTTCTTCGTCCACCCGGCACCCGCAACAAACAGCAGCTCGGCATCCGGACGGATGGTCTGCTCCCCTCCTGCCAGATCCCGGATCCCCTCCACCGTAGTCGCGGGACCATCAAGGGAAACCTCAACCGGCACCGATTCGTACCGCACTTCACGAGGAGTTCCGCTCCAGGGCTCCACGACACCTCCGTCAACGAGCAGAAACCACGGGCGCTTCTCCCGAGTAAACCGGCCCAAGATGCGCTGCCGGTAAAACCACCGCTGCACGACCAGTCCCGCCTCCTGCTTCTCCCAGCCGCACACGTGGGTGTCGACGGCCCCCCCGAGGCGGTAGGCGACTCCCGGGAGAGCGCGGTGCATACGCGCCGATTCCGCCGCCAAGACGTACTCCGGTCCCACCTTCCGACAGATCGCCTCGAAAGCCGCCGCATCGGTTTCGTAGCGGGAGGGCAAAAAGTCGTCACCGTGCACCGCGAAAACCCGTTCCGCCCCGGCCCCGGCGGCCGCCGACGCCGCCTCGCCCGGCACATCTCCGACCAAGCCGGCGTCCCAAGGTACTCCTAAAGCTCCGGCAAGCTGCCGTGCGGCGGTAATCGCTTCCCGATCGGACCGCGACAACCCGCCCCCGGGCGTAACCGTAGCCAGCATCAATAAGCCGCTCATGATCACCTCTCCTAACTTCGCCGGATCCACTCCACGATTTCGCGAGCCATCTCTTCGACCGGCACGTCCTTGACGATCCGGGTATCCCGACGCTGCTCGGGAACCTCCACCTGCAAATAGCGGATACTCCCGACACCGACCTGCGCCGGCGTGGCTCGCTGCAGCGCCCCCATGGCCGCCCGCATGTTGAGCATGCCCACTTGGGGATTGTTCGGCGGTTCAGGCAACTCCCCGGTCGCCCATCCCACGACGGCGGGAGGACCCGCACAGACCGAGATTTGATGCCTGCCTCCCTCGACGCGCTCCAAGAGCCGAAGTCGCCCGTCCGGCAAAACCGTCAGTTCATCCACTCCCTGGAACTGACACCGGATACCAAGGCGCTCACCGACCATTTGAAGCGTAACCCCGGCACCCCGGGAAGCCGATTCCCATCCCCCGAACACCAGGAGCCGACTTCGATCCAGTCCCGGCAAGCTCTCGATCCCATTCGCCAAAGCGGCTGCCGCCTCCCAGGCATCGGTGAATCCGCCCGCCGGGCCGTCCAGGACAACCAGCTCAAAGGGAACCTTTTGGGCCACCGTCATCAGGAGCTGCTGCAGCTTGGCCTTCGGACCCAATGTCAACCACCACAGCCGCGAACCCTCCCGGGAGCGGACCAAGTGGTCTCCCTCGTATAGGGCATGGGCCGCCCACGGATCCAAAATCGCCGGCAACATCGGTTCGTTCTTCAAGGCCGGCCCCTTCTCCGTCTCCACCGGCTGCAACACCTGTAGTGGGTCCGGGACCAGTCCTCCGCATACGACAACGTGAAATCCTCCCATGCTCTCTCCGTCCCTTCTTCTCGCCGGTCTACCTTCTCAAAGGAAACAAATCAGTTTTCCGCCGAGTGTAGGCCGCCGGGCCCGGCCTGGAAATCTATATTCGACAGGCGCCCAGGTTGGGGATCCGAACAGTTCCAAAGGCAGGCGCCACAATGGACGCATTTCTCCCGGTCAAAGGCGACTCCAACCTTTTCATCCTGGTAAATCGCCCGCCCCGAACACATTTCAACACAAATACGTCGCCGACACTTCCGGCAAAGTTCCGGGTATAAAAACGCCACGTGGTCGGCAAAACCGCCGGGAGCCTGCACCTTACCCCCTATGAGAAGAGCGTCCTGCTGCGATACCAGCAGCTTACCGTCGTATCGAACCGGAGGCCATCCGGCTCGCTCCATCAGCAGATCATGGAGAGGAAGGTTACGGGCTTCGGCTTCCTTGCGCGCGGCTTCCACCTCTTGGGGCATCAGACGTCCCTCGAAGTACTCTTCCACGGTCGGCATGCGCTCCGTGACGGGCCGTTTGGCCGCAGGAACGAATACCCTGCCACGAGACAACCCGGTCAAGCCCATCCCCATCAGACCCGTCACGAATCCCCGCGTAAAACCGTCACGCGCCTTTTCCCCGATCCGACCTTCCTTTTCCAGCCACGACTCCCGCCGCCGTTCGACATAAGTCGCTTCCAGGTTCTCGCGCGTGAAATCCAGCCCTTTCTCCAGCAGCTCCACAACGCTTTCCGCCAGCAACACTCCACTGGTCCAGGCTTCGTCGACTCCCGAGCCCGTCAGTACGTTCGTGGTTCCGGAACTCTCTCCGATCCGGGCGTATCCGTCACCGACGAGATAGGGTTCACCTCGCCGGCCCGATTCCTGCAGAGATTTGGCTCCCCAGGAACGAAGTTTTCCGTTCTTCAGGTACCGCCAGAGGTAGGGATGCTGCATGTAATACTGGAGGTACCGATAAGACGTCCGCACCGGGTTCAGGAACCACGAAGGCACGAAAATTCCGACGGACACGATGGTCTCGGTATGCACGTAGAAGAACCCGAAAATCTCCGGCTCCGGGTAACCGAACGTATGGATGACCGTCCCCGCAGATAACCCGATTGGTTCCGCCAGCTCGACGACCATCTTGGCACCCACCGCCCATTCCGTCCGGTGACGCCCCGGGGGCATACCGAAATGCTCGTCCAGGCGCCGGCTCACGGGGCCCACCGGTCCGTCGCCCACCACCGTAAGAGATGCATGCACATCCATCCCGGGTAGGTAAGAGGACGTAGGAGTTCCGCTCTTATCGACTCCCTGGTCCACCAGGCGAACTCCGACGACGCGATTCTGCTCAAGCAAGGGCTCGCGCACCGG
>JAPXNP010000072.1:0-7945 GCA_033811955.1 Acidobacteriota bacterium | reverse complement strand
ACCTTCAGGGCGGGTGGAAATCATCCGCTGGACGGGAGCCGACAACGACGTCGTGGAGGGGATCCTTTACTATCCCTTCGGTTATGAGGAGGGCCGCCGGTATCCCCTCATGCTCTCAATTCACGGGGGTCCCTCTGGAACCGACTTCGACGCCTGGAGTGAATCGTGGGGGTCACCCAAGGTACTTTTACGGCAACGAGGGGCCTTTGTCCTGAAGGTGAACTACCACGGCAGCGGAAACTACGGTCTGGAGTGGGTGGAGTCCATCTGTTGCGGAAAGTATTACGAGCTGGAGCGGGTCGACATCGAAAACGGCGTCGACTACCTCATCGCGCAGGGCTTGGTGGATCCGGAACGAATCGGTTCCATGGGTTGGTCGAACGGAGCCATTCTCACCACCGAACTGGTCACTCGCAACACCGGGCGTTACAAAGTAGCTTCGGCGGGCGCGGGAGACGTGGAGTGGATCAGCGACTGGGGAAACGTCATGTTCGGAGCCTCATTCGACAACTACTATTTCGGTGCGGCCCCGTACGAGAATCCCCAGCTGTACATTGAGAAAAGCCCATTCTTCCGGCTGAAAGATTGCAAGACTCCAACCATCATCTTCACGGGAACCGACGACGTCAACGTACCGCCCAGCCAGAGCTGGTCCCACTATCGCGTCCTCCAACAGGCTACGGAGACGCCGGTGAGGCTGGTCCTTTTCCCCGACGAGCCCCACGGCCTCCGGAAGTACCAGCACCAGTACCGTAAACTCGAAGAAGAAATGGCGTGGTTCGACCGGCACTTCTTCAAATCGTCGGAGGAAGAGAATCCCGCACTGAAAAAAGACTCGCCTCTGAAGCGGCTTCTGACGTTACAGGGGGTGGCTCGGAACGAGAATCGTTACGGCGATCTGGTCGCCGGCATCCTGGTTCCCGAAACCGCCGAATACCGGAACATCAAGGTGGGTCGCTTCGAAGTGACTCGAGCGCAGTACGCCGCTTTTGATCCCTCTTACGAGGTTCTCCCTGGGGCTGAAAACTACCCCGCTTCCGGGATCAGCTTCGAACAGGCTCAAGCGTATGTGAACTGGCTTTCCGAGAAGACCGGAAGACACTATCGACTGCCCAACGCCGAGGAGGCCGAGAAGCTTTACGGCAAGCCTTCCGCAGAAGCCAACACGTTGGACTACTGGGCGGGATATCCCCCCAACCCGGAAGACACCGAAGGCCTCCATCGCGCCATCCATCAGCTCGACAGCAGGGCTCTCCTACTTCGCGCCGTCGGCACGTCCGACAGCGTTGGGGAGAACGGGAATGCCGTGTACGACTTAGGAGGAAACGTGGCCGAGTGGGCGACGGATTCCGACGGCAAACCGGTTCTGCGAGGAGGCGCGGCAAATATGCCCGCCAACCCCAAAGACGACAGTCTCACTACGTGTCCCCATTTTCGGGGGTTGCGAGTCGTCTTGGAGAAATAGGCTCTAGGCGCCGGAGCACAAGAGCGGGAGGCCGGCGACGATACCCCGGCCTCCCGGCCCGACGGCTGCCGTTAGCTCTTCGATCGGTGAAAGCGATCGTCCGCCTCCGTACGCCGGTCGATGGCGGCGTCGTGCCAACCCGCACGGCTGTTTGGAAAAGCATCGAATTCCGGCACATACGGTTTGATGTCCAACAACGGAGTTCCGTCCAGCACATCGATGCCGGCGACAACCAGCGTTCCTTCCTCTTGGCGCCGCAGTAGACGAACACAAGACAGACCGATGGGATTCGGACGCGCGGGAGCTCTTGTGGCAAACAAGCCTCGAGGACTCTTGTCGCGATAGGGAGTAATGCGCAAGCGGACTTCACCGACGCGGTCGAACCAGTAAAGCAGCCAAATACGCTCGAAACCCTCCAAGTCGTCTAGTCCCGGTACGAACTCGGGAAACAGGTCGACTCTACCCTCGGTCTCCTCAGCAAACACCGGTTGAATAGGCGTTCCCAGAGCTCGCTGAAATGGGGAATGAATGATTCCAATCGGTCGAAGGATCACTCCTTGTGTCGCCCGCATGGCCAACTCCTCCCGTCCTTCCATCAATTGTTTCCGAGGCCTCCTCCTGCACCTGACTCCCTCCATACTCTCGAGCTATCGAACGTCTCTCCCCCCCTCAGTCCTTTGTATCTTCATAAACCGCTACGCTTCGGCCTCGCAAGAGCACAAGAGGCCACCTGCCGCCGTCGGCACTGGCCTAGGCGACGCTGGGAGCATACAATGAACATAAGCTTAACCGGGAGGTGGCTTGATATGTTGAATCGGCGGAACTTTCTCAAAGCGACGGGTACGTCGGCCTTAGTGACCTGTTTCCCGGCTTCTCTGGCGGCGTTGCAGCGGGTTCAATCCCCTGGGAAGATCGAGAAGAGGACATTGGGACGAACGGGGCGGCAGCTTTCCATGATCGGTTTCGGCGGCATCGTGGTGACGAATGCAGACAGCCGTCAAGCGTCCGAGCGGGTGGCCGAAGCCGTCGAGTACGGTGTAAATTACTTCGACGTAGCGCCCACCTACGGGAATGCAGAGGAAATGCTTGGTCCGGCTCTTCGTCCCTATCGGGATGATGTCTTCCTGGCTTGTAAGACCCAAGCACGTGACCGGGAAGGCGCCCGTAAAGAGCTCGAGGAATCGTTGCGGCGGTTGCAAACCGACCACTTCGATCTGTACCAGTGCCACGCGGTCACGAAGAAGCAAGACGCGGAGCGCATCCTGGCTCCCGGGGGAGCTCTTGAGGCCTTTCTGGAGGCTCGCGAACAGGGCAAGATCCGTTGGATCGGTTTCTCCGCCCACTCGGTCGAAGCCGCGATGACTCTCTTACAAGGCTACGAGTTCGACACGATTCTATTCCCCGTCAATTTCGGTACCTGGAACCGCGGAAACTTCGGCCCGCAGGTTTTAGAAGAGGCCCAGAAACGGCAAGTCGGCATCCTGGCACTGAAAGCCATGGCCAAGGGACCTTGGCCGGAAGGGGCGGAGCGGACCCATCCCAAGTGCTGGTACGAACCTCTGAGCGATCCGGCAGAAGCCGCCCTCGGTTTGCGGTTCACCTTGTCACATCCGGTTACGGCTGCGGTACCTCCCGGAGACGAGAACCTTTTCCGCATGGCTCTCCGGCTGGCACTCGACTTTCGCCCCTTGGAAGAAAGCGAGGTCCAACGGATCAAGGAAATGGCGGGTCGGAACGAACCCTTGTTCCGCTATCCTTCTCCGGAGGCCTGACATGAAAGTATCCATCGGAATAGTCGGACCGGCCCTGTTCCTGCTGGCCTCGGTCCTAGCTTACGAAGGAGAGAGTCCGGAGGAAGCAAGCTCTTCAGCCGAAGCGGTCAAGATTGAAGGCGAGTCGCTTCGCAGGCAGGATCTGCCCGAAGAGATTCCGGTGCAGATCTTTGAAAGCGGCTTTGCCGTCATTCGGGTGCGCATACACAACGGGGGCTCCGACGTCGTCGAGCTGCGTCCGGAGGATTTCCAAGTCGTGGACCCCCGCGGCAAGAAGCTCGAGCAGGCTGCGCTCACAGAAATCACGCCACACTTGGTGAAGTTCTACGTGCCTGGCGGAGCGGGAGTTCACGGGGAGATTGGAAATTGGCCGAAATACCCGACCGTGGCTCATTGGGAGCGGGGAGAACACGGCGTCGCCGGCCCGGGATCGATCGACGTAGGAGCTGCGCCGGCCGTTCGCGGTGCTCTCGAACAACACCAGGTTCAGGCTACGGTTTTGGGTCCGGGAGACTCTCTTGAGGGGCTCCTTTACGTGAAGAGCAAGAACTCAGGCGCCAAATTGAAGGGTGGAAAGATCATCTGGCAGGGCCGCGAGGTCAGCCTCGAGTGAGGTCTGTCGGCCCGGCGGTGTGGATTTTCGGCCGCTCGAAGCAGCTGAACACGGCCGGTCACCGGTTCGAAGAAGAACAGTACTACCCCGTTGCCTCTTTCTCCCGCAGAACTCTCAGCTGCCGGCAGCGTCCGGATCCGTTTCCGACCCCGCGTGGCCTTCCCTCAGGATGCGCCTCGGCGATGAGCCTTCCGCACAGGTTGGACCGCACCGACCGAGATCGGCCGAGGAACGGGTGTCGAGGCGACCGGCTTCGGGCGGTGGCTCAAAGCGGCATGAGCAAACGACACGTGGGCTTCGGCCACGCCGCCTGCGAGGTATACGAAGTACCTACCGAACCGATCGTCGCCGACAACGGCTTCACCCCCAAAGCCGCTCGTCTTCCCTGAAATCGGCTACCGTCGGTGGATCTCCAGGAGGCGGCGTGGGTTCTCCGCGGCTATAAGATCGGCCTCCGATTCACTCGCAAGCTGCCAAGACAGAAGCTGCTCCACACATTCCGCCAGGTTCTTCGACGATCCGGCCAAGTGATTCTCCGCCGGATTCCACAGCTTTCCACTCGCCTCCAGCACCACTTCCTGCCCCCATAACGTAAAGCGCCCGGGAGACAATCCCGCCGGTGGAGCCGCGTCGCTAACCGCAACGACCCGTGCCAATCCAGCGGCTCGCAACACCACCCGCAGAAAAGACCACGGAACGTGATGACCGTCCGGAATTATCATCACCATCAACCGTTCCTCCGCCAGTTGGTCCCAAAGTGGATTGGGATGACGCGGAAGATACTGCGGAATGCCGTTTCCCAGGTGAGTGCAGGCCGACGCCCCCGCTTCAGCCGCCTCGCGGATACACGCCAGATCGGCCAGATGATGTCCCAACGAAACGGCGACACCTTGGCCGCTCAAGTACTCGATCAGCGACAACGCTCCGGGCCGCTCGGGGGCGAGGGTCACAAGACGGATCCATCCTTCCGCCGCTTCTTGCCATCCGTCGAAACGGGAGGCTTCAGGCTGACTTATCCAGCGCGGGTCGTGTGCCCCACGAGCTCCGTCTGCCGGAGATAAAAAAGGTCCCTCCAAATGAATGCCGAGCAAAGGACCCCGGTCGCCCTGCTCCCGGCATGCGCGGGCCAGGACCGAAAGGTTTTGCCGATAGACTTCCTCGGGGCTGCTGACCAAGGTGGCCAGAAATCCCGTCACGCCTCTCCGGCGGAGGTCATTCCCCACCCGACACACCTGCTCCAGACGCAGTCCGGGCGCCGAAAAATCGACTCCCAGGTATCCGTTCACCTGGAGATCCACCCAACCTGACATTCCAGCCTCAGCTCTCCGGCGGAGTCTCCGCCACTCTTCGGTCCGGCGGCAAGAGCGCGGCGGAGGCCTCATCGAGCAAAAGGTGAACATCCGAATGACGCCGCAAAATCGTACAGGGCACCAGCGGATCGATCGGGTGGGTCAAACAATCCCGAACCGCCTCTGCCTTGCGGGCGTCCGGAACTAAGCAGATGAGACGCTTCGCACGCAGGATCTGACGCGGAGACATCGTAATCGCCTGCTTGGGAACCGCTTCCAAGGAAGGAAACCAACCTTCCTTCACCTGCTGCATTCTACATTTCTCGTCCAGGTCCACCACCAGGAAAGGCTCCTCCGTCTCAAAATCGGCGGGAGGATCATTAAAGGCGATATGGCCGTTCTCACCGATGCCCAGGAAGGCCATATCGATCGGATGTCGCCGGATGAGCTCCGCCAATCTTCGGCATTCGGCCGAGGGATCCCCCGCGTCTCCCTGAATGTAGTGGAACGCGCGAGGCTTCAAGCGTTGCTCCACCCGCTCCTTCAAGTAGCGCCGAAAGCTTGCCGGATGAGACGCAGGCAAACCGATGTATTCATCCAGGTGAAAGAAGGTAACCTTACTCCAGTCGATCCCGGGAACCTCGGCCAATCGATCCAGAAACTCGAATTGCGACGTTCCCGTTGCCGCCACCAGATTCGCTTCTCCCTTCTCCGCCAATACCTTCTTGAGCGTTTCGGCGGCCAACTCCGTTGCAACCTCCGCAATGCGTTGTCTATCGGGCAAAATGTAAATGCGCATGGAAACCCCCTCTCTTGTGTTCAAAACTACTTGAGCTACATCACCCCGTGCTGTAAACGGCCACGCCCAAATTGACACGATAGCGGAGCCGGACGTGGGACGCAAGCCGCTTCGCAGGTGTTCCCACGTACCCGCCAGAAACCTGAGAGCGGCCACAGAACTTGTGCGGCGCTCAAAAGTACCAGAGCCTTAACTCAGCCGCCGCAAGCTTCAAAGCTCAAACGTATCGAAACATCTGTGGTGTAGGTACGTGCTGCACCGGCAGGCCGGGGAACAGCTTCTGAAGCCAAGGGACCAGAATCCGCATCCCCGGTTCCTCACTGTCCGAGTGACCGAGGATCAGCAAAGACTTTCTGAAACCCAAGGCACGAGCATCCTCCACCCAAATATTGGTCTCCCATTCGTTCGTCTCCCCAATCAGGAGAACGTCCGCCGGCTGCTCCGCCAAGAACTTGATCTGGAGTCGAGAATCGAAAGTACCCGGAAGGATGCCCATCGCCCGGCACGTCATCTCAGGATCACCCACGATCCGCACGGCGGGAAGCCCCAGTTTCTCCTTCACCGTACGAGCCAGCTGCTCCAGTGACGTCGGGGCGATGGTATATAGACCGGGAATCTCACTCTCCGACGTGAGCCCCAAATCCCCCGCCAACGCCTCCCGAACCGGGTCCGGCTCCACCTGATGCCAGTGGTCGTGAAAGCGCCAGACGGCAATGCCTTTGTCCTCGAGCAATTCCCGTTTCTGTTCATAGACCGGATCCTCCGACAGCCAATCGACTTCGTCCAAGTGGTTGAAGTACAAAGGCTCGTGGACTATCAGGAGATTCGCTCCCAGTTCGGCGGTGCGTTCGATCACGGGCACCGTCGCCAAGAACGTGGTTGCGATGCCCGACACCCTTTGCTCCGGAGAGCCGATTTTCAGCGTGTCGACCGTCGGATCCCGGTGCGGAGGCGGGATTTCCGCCATGATACGATCAATTACTTCTTGGACCGTCCAAGAACCCTCCGCCGCCGGCTTTATCTCTTCTTCGCTGAGGGCGCCGGCCAAACCTGCGGCAGCCAGCGTTAAGAATGTTCTCCTCTCCATGGACCCTCCTCTTTTAGGTTTTAAGTCAGCCGAAACGTTACGAATCAATCGACCGGAACTTTCACCGACTGAGCCCCCTCCAATCGGGCCTTGCATGCCTCTCCGATCGACCAATCAAATCTTGCGCTTCTCCTGCCCTTTCGCCAAGATGTCCGGCCAACCAGCCCGTTCCTTCTCACCCGTTTAGCGATTCGGCCGCTCCTACCGCGGTGAAAGTATGGCATGAGCTACTTACCGTTCCGCTCACCAAGCCTACGACCACTGAAAGCAAATCACCCGGGAAACGAGAGCCGCGGCACTTCAAAACTCTTACGCTGCCGGGAGGCTACACGAATACCCCGCTCGACCGGCCCACGCGGAGGCTTCCCAAGTCGCCTTGAACCCTACGGTTCTCAAGCTTGGCGTCATCCTAGTCCCCAGAAGTGCAGAAATAGCTCTGGACATGGGCAGTCGTTCCGCCTCGTTACGTCCGTCGATTCGGCCGGACGCCTCACCGACCAGCATTCACCCTAGACCTTCACGCGTCGAGGGGTTACGCCCGCATCCGCCGGGTCACTAGAAAGATCGTCAGAGCACCCACCGCGGCACCCGTCAATAAAGCCGTTCGGTGACGTCGCAACGTGGCCAAAGAGTCGGAGAACATGTCGGTAGCCCGTCGATACCTGAGATAGTCGGCGGTTCGCTCAAGCTCCCGCGCTATACGCTGAGCTTCCTCAGGATTCTCCAACTTCTTCCCCAGCATCCGTATCTCTTCCGCAAGAGCCTCTATCCGATTACCGACCTCAGCTTTCACGCTTCCGAGAGACCCTTCGACCCGCTGCTCCACGCGGTCCAACTTGCTCTTGGACCAGCCTTCGACGACTGCGGATCCGAATTCCTTGATACCGGACATAGTCACCTCCTTCCGAGACGGCCGCCTT
>JAPXNP010000071.1:0-7972 GCA_033811955.1 Acidobacteriota bacterium | reverse complement strand
ACTGAGAGCCGCGGGAAATTTCGGCGGATGCTTTTCGAACCGTCGGCGGGGAGACATTGAAATCGAGAGCAGAGCCCACCATGAGTGCACGCAGCGACATCTATCCGGTTCCCGAGTTCCCGGACTATGTCCATGTCGAACTGACAAACGTCTGCAACGCCCGGTGTACCGTCTGTGCGACCCCTAACATGCAACGTCCGCGGCGGATCATGGATCCCGAGCTCTTTCGCAAGATCGTTGAGGAGTGTGCCCGGCGGCGTCCCAGGTGGCTTCTGCCGTTTCTCCACGGCGAGTCGCTGCTCGTACCGGGAGTTCTGGACTACTTTCGAACGGCCCGCGAGCTGGCACCCGACACTCGTCTCAATCTGACCACCAACGCTTCGAAACTCAGTCCGGAGATTTCCGAAGCCGTTCTCAAGGAAGGGCTTCTCGATCACCTGATCGTGTCGGTCGACGGAGGCGACAAAGCCACTTTCGAAGCCACGCGGCTGGGTCTGAATTACGACGAGGTGCGGAGCAACGTGCTTTATTTCCTTCACCGGCGGGCCGAACTGGGACTGAAACAACCCAAGGTTTCCGTCGCCATGGTTACCACCGCCGAGAATAAGGCGACGCGTCGACGGCTGGCAGAAGCTTGGCGGGAGGCCGACGAGGTCCGTTTCTCGGTCTACTTCAACTGGGCGGGTCGATTGGACGGCGAGTGCCGCCCCTCCAACAAGATCAATTTCTGCGAACGCCTCTACCACTACCTTACGATTCTGGTCGACGGTCGGGTGGCCATGTGCTGCTTCGATTCCGAGGGTGAGCAGGTGGTCGGAGACGTTCGCCGGATGAGCCTGCACGAAGTTTGGCATTCGGATGTATTCCAGGCCAAACGACGGGCCTTGTACCGGAAGCAGTTCGAGCGGTTGCCCCTGTGTGCCCGCTGCGATTACCTCAACCATCCGGCGTGGGCGACGCCGTTGTTGCGGCGACGTCCGGCCTGGGAGCACAGTTGGCCGCGACTCACCGGCTGGGCGGGCCGTGCCTATAAGCGCTGGCTGACGCGATAGAATCAGCGGCAGGTGGCGATCCCGGCAGTTTAGATCAGGGAGCAGGGAGGTTTGACACGAAGAAGATTGACGACGGTGCGAATCGAAGAGGTCACGGATTCACATTACTCGTCTGAACCGGAGGGCCTGTGTAGTCTGTGTGCCGAGATGCGACGTCCATCATGCATCTAGAAGTCGCCGACGAAGTCCAACCAGTATGGGAGCGAACGGTCGCGGGTTCCCTCGGACGCGTGATCCTGGTCTACCCGACCACCGGCATAGATGTCTTCGGTATCAACGTCGGCCTGCCCCTCAGCTGCCTCTACATCGGTACGGTTCTGCAGCAAGCCGGTTATGACGTTTCCATCGTCGACGAACGTGTCACTGCGGACTTTGGAGAGGACGTGGAGGCCGCCGTCCTCGCTGGACCACGCCCCCTGTTCGTGGGTATCTCCTCCATGACCGGAACGCAGATCCGCGGCGGACTGCGGGCGGCCCGCGTGGTACGGCAGGTAGCGCCGGATGTGCCTCTGGTCTGGGGAGGCGTTCACCCCACCCTTTGTCCGGATTCCACCTTGAAGCATCCTCTGTGCGACATCGTGGTGAGGGGCGAAGGTGAGATCACGGCGGTGGAACTGGCCGACCGCCTGCTCGCGGAAGACGATCTCAGTCGGGTGGCGGGACTCGGTTTCAAACGTGACGGAGAAGCCGTATGGACGGCCTCCCGTCCTCTCATCGAAAACCTGGACGCCATTCCGCGGCCCGACTACGACCTCATCCCTATGGAGCATTACTTCACGCGGGCTCCTTCCACCGGGGAGGCTCAGCTCCAGCTCGTCACGAGCCGTGGTTGTCCCTTCGACTGCGAGTTCTGCTACAACCAAAAGTTCAACGAAAGACGCTTTCGCTATCATTCGTCCGAACGGGTGGTCTCGGACATCAAGTACCTGGTACAGCGTTTTGGGGTCAACGCCCTCTTCATCGAAGATGACTACTTTTTCGGACATCCCAAGCGGGTCGAGGACATTTGCGATCGGTTGATCGAAGCAAAGCTGGATCTTCTTATTCAAGTCCCCTGCCGTATCGATTACCTCTACCGGCGGAGCCCGGAAATGCTGGAGAAACTCTATCGCGCCGGTTTTCGGGAACTCTGGATCGGCGTTGAATCCGGTTCGGAAGAACGTCTGAAGGAGATCATGAAACGGACCACCCTGGAACAGGTCCGCGAAGTCAACCGCTTGTTGGCCGGTTCGAACGTCTACGCCAAGTACGGTTTTATGGCCGGTTTTCCCAACGAGGACCGCGAAGAAACGTTGCAAACGGTAGACTTTATGTTCGAGCTCCTCCGGGAGAATCCGAACGCCGGTGTGGCCCCGGTCGCCGTCTACACGCCTTATCCGGGAACCACCCTCTACGATAAGGCGCGGCTCATCTACGGCGCCAAGTTTCCCGACACGCTGGAAGGCTGGAGCCGATTCCATTTCGCCGAAAACAACAACCCCTTCCTGAGCCCGCAACAGAAGAAATTCGTGACTAAGATCAATACGATCAGTCGTTTTTTCGAGCGACGGGCCTTTGAGCGGTTTTGCAACAATCGGTGGAAGCCCTTGCTGATGATGCTGTACAGCCTCTATTATCGGTACCTGCGCTGGCGATTGCGGCACCGCTTCTTTAATTTCATGCCGGAGGTGCACTTGATCCGGCTGCTGGAAAGGCTCTACATTCAATGGCTTCACCGGAATCAGCTGACCCGGGTACGCAGGACGTCGTCGGGACCGGCCGCCGGTTGAGGGCGGTCTCGGAGCCCGATCGGCGATCATCCCGAAGAGCCTTCTTCCTTGGCGCCCTACTCCTGGCTGCGCTGTACGTACCTTTCCTTGATCAGGCTTACCACATCGACGATCGAATCTACCTGGAAGTGGCCCGGAACATTCTCGAGCGGCCGCTGTTTCCCTACGACTTCCCCGCCGCCTTCGAGGGAATGACCGCGCCGGACGCCGCCAGCCACAGTCATCTTCCACTGATTTCGTACTACCTGGCCCCCTGGACAGCTTGGTTCGGTGAAGAACACGAGTGGCTCCTGCACCTGGTGTTTCTTCCCTTCCCCATGCTTGCCGCCTGGGGCCTTTTCCAGTTGGCGCGGCCGTGGACGCAGCGGAGCGAGTTCGCGCCGGCCCTTCTGTTGACGGCTCCGGCATTCGTCGTCTCGGCCCATACCTTGATGACCGACGTGCCTTTTCTGGCCTTCTGGACGGCGGCCGTGGCCGCCGCAGTCCGACTGCGGGACGGCAGGGGCGGACGGTGGGATCCGTGGATTCTCCTCGGATCCTTGCTCGGCGCGGCTTTTCTGAGCCTCTTGGCCGGGGGCTTATGGCTTTTGCTGGTCGTCTTGCCGGTGATCCTGCCGGGCCGTAACCGGCTGGGTCGTCGGTGGCTCTGGATCCTTCTCACCCCCTTACTCCTGTGGTTCCTTTGGTACCTTCTGGCGTATTTCCATTACGATCGGCTGGTCCTGCTCAACCTCGCCCGCCACGTTGCCGACCGGGAAGCGTTTGATCTTGCCCTGCTGGGGACGAAGGCACTGAGCTTCGTTTTGAACCTGGGAGCTGTGTTCCTATTTCCCGCGGTCCTCTGGTGGGGATTGCGCGGGCCCTTCCGGACGCGGATCGCTCTACTGATCTTGCTCCTTAGCGCAGTACCCTTCTTCTTGGTGCCGGCATCCGGCCGCTGGGAGGGAGTCCACATCGCTCTGTTCTGCGTGTTCCTGGCGTCGGGGTTCCTGGTGGTTTGGGAGTTCGTCTGCCTGGCTTTCAGCCGGCAACCCGAAGATCGCTTCTTGACTCTTTGGTTCTTCGGCATTTTCGCGGCGGCTCTGTTTGTTTTCTACGCCGGCTCGGCTCGTTACGTGCTGGCGGCCTTGCCGCCGGTGATCCTCGCCTGGATGCGACGCGCCGAGGCGCTGTCCACCGGCCCGCGCGGGCGCTCCGCCGTGCTCTGGACTGCCTTGCTGCTGACGGCACTCAACGGAGCGGCCTTGGCCGTCGCCGACTACCGTTTCGCCGCCGTCTATCCGCGTTACGCGTCGAAGCTGCTTCGATTCTACAAAGACCCTGCCTACACCGTTTGGTACACGGGAGAATGGGGCTTCCGTTACTACATGGAGAAGGAGGGCGCGCGCATGCTTTTGCGGGCGGATCCTTCACCCCGACCCGGGGACATCTTGATCAAGCCTTACTTGGCCCTGCCTTGGGTCACCTTGGTGGACGGTGACCGCTACAGTCGCCTACTGGAGCAAGTGAAGGTGGAGGAACCCTTCCCGCTGCGGATCCTCGACTTTTCCAGTCACGCGGGATTCTACAGTACGGCCTGGGGTCTCCTGCCTTACAGCATCAGCACGGGACGCCCCTGGGAGTGGTTCAACGTCTTCGAAATAACCAAGGCCTACGACGGTCCTGCGCCTGAGCAACCAACGTACTTTTGATCCGGAACTCTTTCGCGATCCGTACGCCGTCCGTTCTTGCCTCCACTTGAGCCGGTTGCGTGATTTGCGCTTCCTGCTTGTGTTTCCCCCGCCTTGCAAAGGGGTACTTTCCCGGATAGAGTGCGGGCAAAATGAGCACGGATTCGAAGCAGTCCCGAAGATCTTTCTTCACCCAGGTGGCGGCCGTCTCGGCGGCGGGTGCCGTAACGTTTGCAGCACAGATCCCTCGGTCCGCCAAAAAACTGCGCCTGGGGGGCCCGATTTTCATCCAAAGCGACGACCCCGAAATGTGGGCCGAGGCTCACCGGTCCCTGGGGTACCGGGCCGCGTACGCCCCTCAGGTCGATGTAAGCGACACGGACCGCATCAATGCCGTCAGGCAAGCCGCCGCAGCTCGCGACGTCCTGTTGGCGGAGGTGGGCGCCTGGGTGAACGCTCTCGACCCCGATCCTGCGAAGCGCTCGAAAAATGTGGCGTACATCACCGAGCAACTCGCGCTTGCAGAGGCTTTGGGAGCCCGTTGCTGTGTAGCCATCGCGGGTTCGTTCAACCCGCAGATCTGGTACGGACCCCATCCGGGGAACTTTTCCCGGGAATTTTTCGACCTGACGGTTGAGACGACGCGGCGGATCATCGACGCCGTCCAGCCTACGCGGACGAAATATTCTCTTGAAATGATGGGGTGGGCTCTTCCCTCCGGACCCGAAGAGTATATGGATCTGCTCCGCGCGATTGACCGGCCGGCGTTCGGCGTCCATCTAGACATTTGCAACGCCGTCAACAGCCCGACCCGGATGTATCAGAACACCCAGCTGATCCGGCACTGTTTTGAGCTTCTGGGACCTTGGGTGGTTTCCTGCCACGCCAAGGACGTGGACTGGATTCCGGCCATGCAGGTGCACTTTGTGGAAGTCATTCCCGGTCGCGGTCTGGTTGACTACCCGGCGTTACTGGAAGGTTTGGCCGGACTTCCGCACGACGTCCCGTTGATGTTGGAGCATCTGCAAACGGCGGAAGAGTATGCGGAAGGAGCCGCGTTCATCCGGCAGACCGGCGTCGCGATGGGCCTGGAGTTCGAGTAAGCTCGGGCAACCGGTTCCGGCGGGCCTTCGTTCGGGGCCTTGCCGTGGGTCCTTGCGTAACGCGAGGTCGCAGCGGAGCTTTACGGTCGTCCGTTCTCCCGCGCTCTTCTCGACGGCCGGGGGGGACCGCAGGCGTCCTCGCCTGCGACCGGGCTACGCGTACGGCGCACTGGGTACTGCGTTCCCCGTCGCCGTACGCAGTACCCAGTACGCGGTCAAGGAGAGAAGAGGGAGAGAAAGGGGAGAAGAAGGGACACTGTCTTTTCATCCGTGCACGCAAGACCAGTCGACCTATAGACCCACCATCCTGAAACCTGAAACTTGAAACAGGAGGCAGAAAGGGCGAGAAAGAGTGACACTGTCTTCCTCCTGCCACCGTACTTCGGTGACGGCCGGGACGGCCGTCCTCCGGCCCGGCGAAGGCTCAGGCCGGTGGGACCCGACAAGAAGGTCGTAGGGGAAGACCTGCGGCGGGCGGTACGGGCATCCTTGCCCGTGAGCCGCGGTCGGCGGGTGATCTCGGAGAGAAGACCTTGTGCTGCTGGCGGGCGGGTCGTGGCAAGGAGAACGTGCCGGTCGCCGGCCGGAGGACGGGGTGGCGGCGACGTACGCGTATGACGGGAAGGCAGGAGGGTGAAGCGGGTCTTCGGGGGTCAGACGAGGTATTACTACTACGATCCCTGTGGGGAACCCGGTCTGGGAGTATACGACCCTGTGGGAGACCTACCATCTGTACTTCAACGGGAAGCTGGTGTTCACGAACACGGCGGCGATGAATCCGTCGCCTCGGGGGTCGATCGGTTGATCGCCACCAAGCGGAGTCGTCGTCGCGACCTGGTTGTCGGCATGATTGCCGAGGGGGGTTCTGCATGTGGGTTCGAAACCGGCCACGACCAGGTTGTGGAAAGCGATGAGGTTGGCCTGGTGGGAGCTTGGGGTGGAAGACGTCCGGGTGGAATGAACGGTATGACGTCTTGGAATGGCTCGAGAAGCACCAAGCGGCGAGTGCCGGCTCTGATGTCGTTTGGAGACGAACAGTTTGCCGAGGATCGACTGTGGCGTGATCCGCCGGCGCCGGCTCGGACTTCCGAGAAGGGGCGACCCAAGAAGGCGTTGCGCACCGGTGAGGGCGGCTTCAAGCTGCACAGTTTCAAGATGCTGTCGGCCGATGCCGGTCAGCCGCAGGCTCAACATGTGCTGCTTAAAGTTGTAGGAGGACTCACCCACGTTGTGTCGGCTAAGCTGGCCGACGAAGCTTCAGCAGCGGGCGTTGCAACCGGCGGGCCTGTCCCGGTAGAAAGAACTTCAAGATCGGCTATCCTACGATTTTCCAGGATGAACTAGTTCATCTCTCAGCGCAATTTCCGACTAGGGAAGACCATTGACCCCTTCATCGAACTCTATTCCCCAACCGCCGAGCCGTTTATTTGGCCCAAGCGGGAGGCTAAGGGTGACCAACTCGGAAATGCTAATGATAACCTGGGCAACTGAGCACCGGTTGAAAAGAATCGGTGCGATTGCAAAGAACGATCAGCCGATCCGACTCCACCATCTCCCTCGATTGCAGCCGACGCGACGTCAGCCAGGGGTGGTGAGGAGAGACCTACAGTCTCGGAAATACGAAAACCTCACAAATTGGGATAAACCCTGCCATCGCTTCAGCCGATAACTCGTCAGGTGTTACAGTCGGCGAGAACGTGTCATCTCACCGATGCAAGCATCAGTTCTACAACCCCGACGAGTTAACTTGCATCCCTTCCTGCCGCTCATCGGGATGGGTCAGTCGCCTCACCGTGATCCGCCCCTCCACCTGGTAGTGCTCCAGGCAAAGCCGGCCCAACGCCGTCAAGGCGTCGTCCAAGGTCACCGTGTGGGTGTCGGCGTCCGTCGTCCCGAAAGCCTCCCGCAGACGCCCCTCCAACGCCAACTGCAGCTTCAACCCCGGCAGGCGGACCGACGCATGAGCTTGCGTGCGGTCGGCCCGCCGGCGTTCCCGCTCGGCCACCAGCGGATTGCGCCGCAAAATAGCGCCGCCCATCGACTTCCACCTCACCGACAGCCTCGTCAAATCACCCCGGCTGCAAGGTCCCCGCCGCCGGCAGCCGGCGCACCTCAGGGTCGGTCAACACCGTGATGTAGCACAGCCCGGCGGCCTCCGGCGCCTGCTTGCCCGCCGGCTTGACCCTCCCCCGGTCCCCCACAAAGACCGCCTCCTCCACCCCAAACTCCTCCTGCAGGATCCCAACCTGCCCGCCCACCGTGCTCCGATCCGCCCGGTTGCCGGCAAACACCCGGCAGGCCAACGGCTCGCCGGCCTCGTCGGTCAACCACCTCACGACAATCTGCCGCTTGCCCCGCTTGCCGTCCCGACTGTAGCC
>JAPXNP010000070.1:0-8010 GCA_033811955.1 Acidobacteriota bacterium | reverse complement strand
TTTTTTTAGAAACCTGATTGCCTCTCTTACTAGGAACCTTTACACTAAGGTCAGAGACTGATCCCGAGGCTGATCGAGCGCCACTACGGCCCGGATCGCCAACGTTCAAGACCGCTGATGTTCCAGCTCACCGGGCGGCGTCAGGCTGGGTTTTTACCAAGAGAAGGAGGGTTTGCCCATGTCGACCACCGTTTCGGTGTCCCTGATTGTAGCCGTTATTATTGTGGCCGCAGTGATTGTCTGGTATTTCCGCGCCGAGAAGAAAGCCAGTCATCATGTGGACGAGGTGCACATCGCACCGCCGGGCGAGGAGAAGGAGTAAGAGGGAACCAAAACCCACAACGCTTGGCATTCTCCGGCTCTGCCCACACAGCGTGCTTGGCGGGTCCGGGTAGGATGGAATTCAGCCGGCCGGGACAAAGCGCGGACGGACCCAGGCACGGAAGCTTTCGATTTCCTCGCGACGGCTGACTGACAGTGGGATGGTTTCGCCAAGCCGGCGAACAAGAAGATCGGTTGTCAGCTGCTTCCCTGTCTGTAGCGCCTCATAAAGGGCGGTGATTGTGGCTTGTTCGATTTCGGCTCCGCTGAAGCCTTCGCTGGCTTGACTCAGAGCAGCAAGGTCGAAATGCTTGGGTTCATGGTGGCGAAGCCGCAAGTGAATGGCCCAAATGTCTTCTCTTTCTTCGGCGTCGGGTAAGTCTACGAAGAAGATCTCGTCAAAGCGGCCCTTACGCAACAGCTCGGGAGGTAAGGCCTGTACGTCGTTCGCGGTTGCGACGACAAAAACCCCTTCCTTCTTCTCCTGAAGCCAGGTCAGAAAGAACCCCAGGATGCGACGACTCAACCCGCTGTCGGCGTCAGAGGAGCCGGTCGCAAAGACTTTCTCGAGTTCGTCGATCCAGAGGACGACCGGAGCCAGAGCCTCCGCTTGGGAAGCAGCCTGCCGAAAGTTCCTCTCCGATTCTCCTACGTATTTGTCATACAAGCGTGTCGCGTCGAGTTTGAGCAACGGGAGCTTCCACAATCGAGCGACCACCTTGGCCGCCAGACTCTTCCCGCAACCCTGAACTCCCACAAGGAGAATTCCCCGCGGGGGCTGCAAACCGTAACGTCCTGCTTCCCGGCTAAAACCCAACCAGGCTCGCTCCAGCCATACCCGAAGATTCCGGAACCCTCCCAATTCGTAATGGTTGCCGGCTACGGGATAAAGCTCCAGCAAACCTTGCTCGGCGATCAGTTCTCCTTTCTTCTCTGCGATGCGGGGGATGTCGTCGCGGCTTAACTTACCGTCCAACAGGATGCTGTAGGAAAGAATCTGCCGAGCCTGTTTCAGCGTCAGTCCTCGAAGGGCCCGCAACAAATACTCCACATCATCAGGTCCGAGCTCCAGGTCTACCGGCCGATCGTTCTCGCACGTTCGGAGCACTTCGCGGACCGTCGCTCTGAGCTCTTCATCGTCGGGAAAACACAAGCGATGCCGCACCGCCCACCCTGCCAAGTCCGGCGGCAAATCGACTTGAGTACTCGTCAAAATGATCGTCGACCGGCCGGCCGCAAAGGAGGCGAGAAGTTCCTTAAACTGGCGGCGCACCGGCAGCTGGTGGAGAGCCTCCTCGAAGTCCTTGAGATGAAACATCGCCTCGACCGTAAGCCCGCCGATATACTTGAGAACCCCCATGGGCTCTTGCGTGCCGTGGAACGCACTAGCCGAATCCTTGCGGCGCAGACCCCGGGTGACGGTCCACTCGAACAGTGGCAGCTTCAGCTCCTCAGCTACACTCTCAAGCAGACGATCGACCCGTTCTTCTTCTACGGTTTCAAAGACGATAAGGGGCTGGTGCGACAAGACCAGTATCTTGATCTCATGCAGCGAAGTACCACCGACATTGCTCATCACCACCTCTTCCGCCTGGGGCTTGTTGTCCCGGCACCGGGCAGAAGTCTCGATCTTGAAGCAACAGCCGGGCTCTTTCCCTCCTCCGGACAAGACGGTCCGCCTTGCGTCAACGCTCAGTGACCTCTCCACCGAACAGTCGCAATTGCTGGCCGGGATAGATCATCGGGCTGTCGTCAAGACCGTTCCACACCTGAAGATCCTGCACCTTAAGGCCGTAACGACGAGCAATTCGGTAAAGCGAATCGCCGCTGCGCACTGTGTAAACTTCGTCTCGTTCGGCCGGCGAGTCCGTAGCCGCCCGCCAGTCCGACAGCGGGATGATGAGATCTTGACCTATGCTCAGCCGGTGTAAATTGCGCAACCGATTCACCTCGGCGATGGCACCAATCGATACGTTATAGCGGCGCGCGATATGAGACAGGGTTTCACCCTTGCCGACCCGATGGTGTGCCCACCGTAGTCGCTTCTCCGGCGGCAGTTCGGAAAGCACCCGGGCGGCTTGCCCGGCAAACCCAAGTGGGACACGCAATTGGTAGGACTGCCCGGAGAAAGGAGTGATCCCTCTGACCAGCTCCGGGTTCAGCTCCTCCAACACGTCAGCTTCCACGCCCAGCGCTTCGGCTGCCACCTTGAGATCGACTTGAAACGCAATCGGCACTTCCTCAAACTCGAGGGCGGTCTCCTGAGGCGGCTCAAAGCCATAGCGCTCAGGGTGACGGTACAAAATCATCGCTGCCAAGACGGCGGGAACATAATTCTGCGTCTCGCGGGGGAGAAGGCGACGTTCCACCATGGTCCAATAGTCCAGGTTCCCATGCCGTCGAAAAACCCGGCGAATCCGCCCCGGACCCGCATTATAGGCCGCCAACGCCAAGTACCAATCCCCAAATTCCGCCTTCAAGTCTCGAAGGTGGCGGGCAGCGGCTCGGGCCGATTTAAAGGGATCCAAGCGTTCATCCAGCCACCAACCGACCTCCAGATCGTAAAGGGCGGCCGTCCCCGCCATAAACTGCCACATCCCCCGGGCCCGGGCGCGAGAGTACGCGTTGGGCTTGAAAAGGCTCTCCGCGTGGCCCAAGTATACAAGATCCACCGGCACGCCTTCCTCGGCAAAGATGCGGCGGAAATGCGGCAGGTATTTTCCGGCGCGTTCCATGGCCGACTGTGTCTGGTCCTTGGCCCTGTGTTGATAGTAGTCCAGCAGCTGCAGAACACGACGATTGACCATTACGGGGAAATCGAAGGGAGTCTCTCGGAGGTCCTCGCTGACGACGCCCTCTAAGGCAGGATCTACTTCAATGGTGTAGAGATCCAGGGCGGCTATGATTTCCCTGGGAGAGGGCGGCCCTTCCACCTTTTCCCCAAGCGGAAACGTCGTTTCCGAGTACTCGTAAGCGGAAGCAATGTGGATCCTCAGGACCTCGCGCTCCAAAGCCTCCCGGCGAACGACAATGCGAGGGTCGTCCGCCAAGTGACCGGCTCCGGTGGAGAGGAGCTCGAAGGCCTGCCCAAACAGATACTCCCCTTCGCCCCGCCTTCCCTGGTAATAGAGTCTTCTCCCCGTCTCCACCAGGCGGACCGCATCATTAAGCAGAATCTGCACCCTCCGCTCACGTTCCGTCCCCTGATCACCCGGCGACGCTGAGGCGGACCCCTCTGCGGGAGGCTCCACCGAAGCCGCGGAAACCGACGGCTGATGCACTTGAGCTGTTCGCGACGAACAGGCCGCCGTAAAAACCAGAGCACCCCCGAGGGTGACCACACACGTTCGTCGAACCGTACGTCTTACCCACAAACACCTTTCCAGGTCTACTCTCCCCTTCAGCTCTCGCATTGCCAAATCCGAACCTCCTTTGAGAACCCCAAAAACGGGGAGTTTCTTCCGCACGCTCCCGGCGTACGTACGGCCCAGCCTTGTGAACGCCCCGAAAAAACACCGGAAAACGTCACCAGGACGAGAACCCGGGGCCAAAATCGATCGTTCATTTTAACGGACAGGCCGCACCCAGCCAAGAGAAAAGCGCCGAGACGGCGAATTTGTCTCTTTCCGGTGCGAGCCGCTTCGACTCCTACGACAAGATTCGGTCGTCCGGCGGGCCCGGCGGAGCATGCCTTCCCGGCGGCAAGATTTCCAAATCCCGGCAACTAAGGCTCACGCAGTGGAAGACCGGCTTGGAGATTTGCTTGGCACAAATGCGTGATAGGCGCGCTTCCCTTCTGCGAGTACCTCTTTCGGAGGCACTGAATCCGAAAAGTCCCGCACCTGACTTTCAGGAAGCCCAAATCGCATCAACGATACCGCGTGATCGATGTTGTCCCGAGAAACTGTGGGGCTTTCCCCAAAGCGGGCCAAGCTGAGACGTTTTCATTCAGGTCTCCTTTTGACGGCGGGAGTGCGAATCTTGGACCGGGGCATCAAGCGCTTGTCAGGGTCTCTTCGATTGCTTAGCATGGCTTCGTGGCTTCCTACGGGCCTTCATTACCGACCAGGCGAGTCGCCGGCTGTTTGCCGCGGGTCTCGGCCAAGATTTCGGGAAGACCGGACTGCCGGCGGTGCCAAGCCCGACGGAGACTATCGCTGTCCGCGGAAAAGCTTGGAGGAACGGCATGAAGCAATATCTCACTCTCGCCCTGTGTCTACTCTGGGCCGCCTCGGGCGGCCGGCTGAACAGCCCGCTACTGGGAGCAAGCAAGCCGAACGTCATCTTGATCTTAAGTGACGATCATCGATATGACTTCATGGGTTTCCTACAACGCGTGCCAGGGTTGGAGACGCCGGCGATGGACCGGATGGCGCGCGAAGGCCTTCATTTTCGAAACGCCTTCGTGGCCACCTCGCTCTGTTCCCCAAGTCGAGCGTCGATCCTGACGGGGCGCTACGCCCACGACCACGGCGTCGTCGACAACCAGCGACCTATCCCCGAGGGCACTACTTTCTTTCCCTCTCTTTTGCAGCGCGCCGGGTATCAAACCGGTTTTGTCGGCAAGTGGCACATGGGCGACGTGGGAGACGAACCGCAGCCTGGATTCGATCATTGGATCAGTTACGAAGGGCAGGGTACGTACTACGATCCTTACCTAAACGTCAACGGAACGCACGTAAGGCGCGAGGGATACACAGCCGACATTGTCACCGATTACGCCGTCGAATGGATCGACCGAGTTTCCCAGGGTCCTTTTTTCTTATTTCTCTCCCACAAATCGGTCCATGCCATGTTCGAGCCGGCCAAGCGGCATTTAGGGCGTTATGAGAATCTGCAAATCCCCTATCCTTCAACCATGGCCGGCAGACCCGAGAACTACGCGGGGAAGCCCCGCTGGGTGCGGGAGCAGCGCAACAGCTGGCACGGCGTAGACTACATGTATCACGGGGAGATGGACTTCGACACCTTTTACCGTCGTTATCTGGAAACGCTACTCGGCCTTGACGAAAGCATAGCTCGGTTGCTGGATCATCTGGTCGAGAGAGGCCTCGACCGGGATACGGTCGTCATCTACATGAGCGATAACGGGTTTTGCTTGGGAGAACATGGTCTGATTGACAAACGCCACATGTACGAAGAATCGGTGCGCGTTCCGATGCTGGTGTGGGCTCCCGGTCTGTTCCCTTCCCCCCGGGAAGTACAGGAGATGGTCCAAAACATCGACATGGCCCCCACCATTCTGGAACTGGCGGGCCTGCCGGTCCCGAAAGACATGGACGGTCGGTCCTTTCTGCCTCTTCTTCGTGGCGAGCCTGCCGAGTGGCGTGACGCGATTTTCTACGAGTATTATTGGGAGTGGAACTTTCCCCAGACTCCGACCGTCTTCGGTATTCGTACGGATCAGTTCAAGTACATTTTCTACCACGGCATCTGGGATATTGACGAGTTGTATGACGTGGTGAATGATCCGGAAGAGAAGAAGAATTTGGCGCTGGAACCCGAGCATCAGAATTTGCTGCAGAAGCTTCGCCATCGCCTCTTCGATTGGCTGGAAGAGGAAGAGGCGATGAGTATTCCCTTCCGCCGCCCTCTGGGCTTCCGCGCCGCCGACCGCAAACCGTGAAATCCCGAAGCGTACTTTCGTCGATCTTGCTGGCGCTACTCCTCGTGGGGCTGATCCTCTCCTTACAAGAACGGAGGTCGAACCCCGCTTCTCCTCTTATCGTTTCTTCTGAGCGCATGCTAATGGGGACAATCTGGCGAGTTCAAATCGTTGTCTCCCACGGCGAGCAACAGAAAGCCGAAAAGGCCGTCGAACACCTGTTCCAAGAGCTGAACAGGATTGAAGCTCTGATGAGTGAGTTTAGGCCTGATTCTCCGGTGAGCCGCCTGAACCAGGCCGCCGGGACGGGGCCCCAAGCCGTTCCGCCGGAACTTGCCGATCTCATCCGACGGGGGTTGGACTACGGCGACTTGACGAGGGGCGCCTTCGACATCACTTGGCTTGCCCTGCGAGGAATTTGGCGTTTCGACGACAGATTCCGGCCGCCTTCGCCGGAAGAGGTGGAACAGGCGCTCTCGTTCGTCGACTACCGCCGGGTCGAGCTCGACGGAACACGGATCAGCCTTCCCCCGGGATATGCCGTCGGTCTGGGCGGAATCGCAAAGGGCTACGCCATCGATCGGGCCGCCGCCGTTTTAAGAGAGCACGGCTTCAGCCACTTTCTCGTGGAGGGAGGAGGAGACATCTTCGCCTCGGGGCGGAAAGGCTCCCGTGCTTGGTTGGTAGGCGTCCGGGATCCGCGGGGTGGACCCTCCGACCTGGTGGCGCGGTTATCCATAGAGGACGTCGCTGTCGTCACTTCGGGTGACTACGAACGCTACCGCATCGTCAACGGCGTCCGCTATCACCACATCATCGACCCGAGAACCGGTTGGCCGGCCGACGGCTGTCGATCGGTCACGATCTTGGCCAAGACCGCCGAGCAGGCCGACGCCTTAGCTACCGGAGTATTTGTCCTGGGTCCTCAAGAAGGTCTGCAGCTCGTCGAGCGTCTAGCGGGCGTGGAAGCTTTCATCATCGACCAACAGGGGGAATTTCTCTTTTCGAACGGCTTCCTCCGCTACGTGGTCGGAAAGCCAACCGAGACGGTTCTTCCACCTACGATCGATTGACGACTTTCCAACCCTGGAGATTGAAAAAAGGGAGGGGGCGCTCCCCGCATCGGGTGCCACGCCCCCGTCAACCCCAGACCTTGAGGGTCATTCATTAAAGGGCTTGGCCCGTTCAATCCACTTGTTCAGGTCCCTTTCGTTCTTGTTCAACGGCAGTCCCGGGTGAATCGCACCAGCCGGGCAACGCTCGGCGGCAACGACCAAATCCTTATAGGTGCCGTTCTTTGGGTCTGAAATGGTCATCTTCCCGTTACTGCCGTAGACAAACAGCTTCGGGTTCACCTTCTGGCAGTCGTCGCAAGCCGTACAAAGGTCCTCGTCAATCCAAGGACCCATTACCAGTTCTTCTTCCTTTTCTTCCGCCTCAGCGACGGCCGCGGCGGAAGCGGCCTGCGTTGGTGCCGGAGCAGGCTTTGAAGGCTGCGCCGAAGACTGTTTCTGGGGACCATTGCCACCAAGGGCGGCGGCGCCGGGAGCAGCAGACGTCACCGACGAGAGAAGACTTCCCAACGACGCCGACTGCCCTACAAGGGCTTCTGCCATACGGCGGGCGATATCCTGCGGATAGGTCTGCTTAAGCCGCTCGATTTCCGCTTCGTACTCGGCTTTGATCTGGTTCAGGCGCTCGTCGAATTCCGCTTCCTTCTCCGCCGCCAACTGCTCGCGGACGCTCTCGGGTATCAGTTCGCCTGCCATCTCTCGGAGCTCACGCCAGAAGTCAAGCCGTTCTCGCCCGAGGGCGACGATTTCCTGGGAAACCTCAAGGCGATCCAGTCGTCCGTCGTTCTTCAACGTGTAAATGAAGGGCACCTTCCCCTCGGCCTCTTCCGGCGACAGTTTCAGGTACTCGTGGTAGAGCACCAGTTCACCCGGCAGCTTCTCGGGGTTAATCCGCCGGAAGTGACGGGCAAAGCGCACCTCCGTAGCGGCCCAATCGGCCACCGTCACAGGCAGCTCCATCACCTGATCCTTGCCGTTCTCATCTTTGTACTTAAGCTCGTAAGTGGGCCA
>JAPXNP010000069.1:0-8062 GCA_033811955.1 Acidobacteriota bacterium | reverse complement strand
GGTCAGTGTTCCCCTTAAGGTGGAGATTCTCAATTCTCGACTGCTCACCATGGATGAAGCGGATCTGAAGCTCGGTGGCTGTACTACGGGACTGGTACCTGAGTTCGAGCTGGAATTTCTTCATGACTACAACCACAACATGGTCAATATCTGGTACGCGAGTGTTCGTCCTCAGCTGAGGAAAGAGGGCGGCACCTTTGAAATGGATTACCGGATTATGGATGACTGGATGGCCGCCGCCAAACGCCAGGGTATGAACGATATGGTCTATTTCTTGGGGGGGAATCCTTATGGGTTTCCACAGACCATGCATCTACCACGAACCTTGGCCCGCACCTTGCTCGGCATTGACGACCAGGGTTGGCGAAAGCTGGCTCTGACGGATCCTTTTCGGGTTCCCGACGAAGTGGCGTCGTCGATAAGAGAGTGGTCCAGGCGGTTCGGCGAGCATGCTGAGGCTGCCGACTGGCCTAACGTCATTTTGACTCCCTTTGACGAGCCGGCGAAATATGTTCAATACCGCACGGGAATGGGAATGCTCTTTTACATCAAGCCCCAGTTCAAACAGCAGATCGAGCTCTTGCGAGAGGGAGATCCCGACGTTCAGATATACGGCTCGATCCACAACTATGAACCAGGAATCGAGTTCGTGGAGGATGTCGACATTTTTTGCACCAACGCCGTTCATGAGAATTGGGGCATGCCGGATGAAGTTCGTGCGGCAGGAAAAACACTGTGGGAGTACTCCGGAACCAGTGATAAAGGATTGCCGGGGGTGGCTCGGTATACTTTCGGCTACTATTTCGCTGCGCACAACAGCAGAGGCTCACTAGTGTGGGCTTACAACTGGGGTAACCGCTTCGACACGCTGGATGGAAGCAACTGGATGTACGCCTGGAACACTCCTTTTGATGTCATTCCGACCCCGTATATGGAGGGACTGCGAGAAGCTTGGGACGATCGCAGGTTGCTGGAGACATTGAAACAAACTGCGGCTGAAAAGAATATTGATCTAACGGATTTCCTCTCCCGGCTTTTCGCCGAAGTGGCGATGGCTCGTGGACGCGGTGGCACCAGCACGGTAGACGATTTCTGGGAAAGGGCAAAGGCCGATCTGGTGATGGATCAATGGAAGAACCGGATGATCGAAAAGCTTCTGGAGATCCAGGCAGGACACTAATCTTTTAGATAAACAAAATGGTTCGAGGTAGCAAGGGTCGAACAGGGTGAAATCCTGGGAAGCTTGAAGACTTCCGAGCCTGACGGAACGCCGTGCCGACTCCCTTATCACAGTACTGGGCGCAATTGCTTTGCGGGGGAGTTGACCCGATGGATGGGGTCATCGCTGTGCTACACAGGGAACGATCTCGGCTGCTCCGGTCGGCAGAAACTCCGAAGCCTGTGTATTTGTGTGGGTTAAGCCGTTGCGTAACGAGCGGTTCCCGGGATGCGGACCGCCTCCGGCCTTAAGTCTAATCCCCGCGGCCGGCCGCGTTTACCGGCGGCCGACAGGCGTTCGCGTGATGAACCCCACTCTGATCTCGGAAGGTGACGGGTCTGCCCACCGTGTTCGAAAATTACCACTGAACAAACTTGGAAGACTAAGACCTTGACGGTGTGATTGGCTATCCATCATAGGTCGTACAAGGGGAGATACGCATCACGGTGAGGCGGATCGGGCGTGAATGTCGAATGTGGCGGGTATGACGACAAGCCGTTCGAATGGGCTTTGCGACAAGCGGTTAAGCTCGGCTGCGGATATGTCGAGCACACACTTCGCTGGGAACGCGAGATGTTGAGCTGCCTCGGGACTTTCACAGCGTCACAAGGTCGGCCTGCAAGCGGGCGTGCGAGACGTCAGGGTTTAAGTTTTCCTCAGTTTACCGCCACTCACCCTTGTCCAAACCCGAAGTTACTACCGAACTCCGGAATGGGACCGGAAACGGAGTGCTTTCGAGACGCATAAGCTGAAAGGGGATCCAAAGGGGCGAGAAGGGGAGAGTGGTTGGCACGGTCCTCTTTACCTCTCATAGAACCGAGGAAGACAGGAGTCGTTCTTTGGTGTTTGGACCATGTCCTTTTTGGGCGTTTGCTAACAGGAGGGGAAACTTGTCATGCAGATCGTACCAAGTCGGGCTAGAGGCCCGGCAAGAGTGCTGCGGCGGCTTACGGGGCTGAGTTTGGTGCTGGGGTTGCTAGTGGCTGCGCCGCTGGCGCAAACCGGAAGTGGCTCTATTCGTGGAGTGATCCGGGATGCCGCGGGAGCCGTGATTCCGGGGGCCGACGTGACGCTGACCAACGTTGCGACGAACGTCAAACGATCCACGGTTAGCAACGAAGTGGGGCTCTACGTATTTACGGGTCTGCCGCGAGGACAGTATGAGCTGTCCGTGCAGATGCCGGGATTCAAGACATGGACCGCGCAGGTGGAGGTGACCGTCGGCCAAACGGTGGGGCTCGACGTGCAGCTGGAGCTGGGGGAAATCAGTACCACGGTGGAGGTGGTGGGAGCGACTCCCATCATTACGACTGAGAGCATGGAAGTAGCGGATGTTAAAGATCGCTTGCGGATCGAGCAGCTGCCTCTGAACGGCCGTGCCGTCGCGAATCTCTTTGACTTGACCCCTGGGGTTGACGGTGGAGCGAACGCTCGTGTGGTCGGGATGAAAGTCGGTTCGCTGGACATCAGCCTGGACGGAGTTCCGCTCGTGGATCGGTTCGGAGGCGGCATGGTTCGAGTGCAGCCGGGTCTGGACACGGTCCAGGAGTTCCGCATCGAGACCTCGGGCTCGGATGCGCGCTACTCGCGGCCGGCGACGGCTATTTTGGCGACCCGGAGTGGAACAAATGAATTTCACGGGAGCATTTTCGAGACCCACCGGAATAACGGGGCGAGTCTTCGAGCTCGGCGGCGGGAGGAAACGGGAGATGCGGCGAAATTGATCCGTAACGAGTTTGGGGCCAGTGCCGGGGGTCCGCTTTGGCTGGGAGGCCTTTACGACGGTCGGGACAAGACCTTCTGGTTTTTTTCTTATGAGGGTTTGCGGCAGCGCCAAGAGGTGCTCTCCGTGGACGTAGTCCCGAGCGATGCGATGTGGGCCGGTGACTTCAGCAACCTCGTAGATGCTTCGGGGAAGTTGACGGTCATCTACGATCCGCTGACCACCGATGCCAACGGTCAGCGCCTGCCGTTTCCCAACAACATCATTCCTCAGGACCGGATCAGCCCGTATGCCAAGGTGCTGCAAGAGGTCACGCACCCAGCCACGAACGACATCAACCCGCTTCAGGGAAATAATCTCGTAACGATTTACCCGAGATGGCAAGATAACGACACGACGACGTTGCGGGTGGACCAGGTGTTGTCCGAGAAGGACAACCTGTCCGTGCGGTGGACGCGTAACGTTCTCGAGTACGCGCAGGAGGGAGGCCGCTATGGGTACCCCGCCAAAGGTTTGAAAGACGCCTTCGGGAGTGGGCGTCAGGACACCGAGATCAATAATGTTGCGGTGAATTACGTGCGAGCCTTCTCTCCGAGTTTGATCAACGAGCTGCTCGTCGGAGTGAATCGCAACTTCAACAGTTCCGGGACCTTGGCCGACTTCACGGATTGGTCGACGAAATTGGGCTTTCCCAATCCTTTCGGTGCCACCGGCTGGCCGACCCTCGGCGCCTGGATCTACTGGGATTCCGACAACCGCAAGGACCAGGCCTTGACTGCCGTGAAACTGGATAACAATACGACGTGGATCCGGGGAGATCACACCTTCGAGTTCGGCGGCAGGCTGCAGAGAGAACACAACAATGTTCGGGAACTGCAACAGGCGCAAGGCTCGCATAACTTCCATGGGGGCTGGACGTCGCTGTATGACCCGGTGGGAGACCAGGGGGCCCCATACACGGGCTTCGGCATGGCGGAGCTGTTGTTGGGCCTTCCCGGCTACCTTTCCAACCAGTACAACCGAGGTTATTTTTACTTCCGCCAGTGGGAAATGGCGCTGTACGCTCAGGACACCTGGAGGGTTCACCCCCGAGTGACCTTGCGGCTGGGAGTGCGCTGGGACAAGTGGACCCCTTATCAGGAAGAACAGAACCGGCTGACGGCCATCGACACCAACACGGTATTTGAGCGCTTTGAGGTGATCACTCCCGCGGGTCATCCCATGGAGTCACTTCCCGGAATCCCCGCGTCGGTGTTGGCCTCATGGGCGAATCGAGGTCTAACGTGGGTTACGGCGGATCAGGTTCCCGGCTACCCGGGCAACCTGTTCCAGGCGGACAACAACAATTTCGGACCCCGTCTGGGAGTTTCCGTCCGGATTGCCAACAAAACGGTTCTACGGGGATCCTACGGCGAATATTTCTGGACGATGCCCCTTTCCCAGATGCTGCAGTCAATGAGGATCAATCCGCCGCTTAATCTTCGTTTCACCAACCAGCCGAATATGAAGGACGACAGCGGCACCTGGGTACTGAGAAATGCGCCCGGTCCTCAAGATTATCTGGGCGCTATCGGGATAGATACGGAAGGGATCGTTCGCCTTCCGGCCAATGCTCAAGGTGGCCTGATGTTCGACGGACGCAACTGGAAAGAGTCTCACGCCCGGACCTGGAATGTCACTTTGGAGCATGAGCTGTTCAAGGACACGAGTCTTCGCCTGAGTTACATTGGAACCCAGGGACGGGACCTCGAGCAGCGGGCTTCTATCAACAGCCAAGAGCATGAATACAACTACGTGGCTCGAACCGGCGAGGCTCCGATCGGTAACCGCGATCAGCTGCTCCGACGGAATCCCGACTGGGCCCTGAACTTCCTGAACCGGACGGGTTACTCGAATACGCATTCCGGGCAAATCGAGATCGAAAAGAAGTACTCGGACGGCATGGCCTTTCAATGGTTCTATGTCTTTACCCGCTCTCTGACCACAAGTGACGCCGGCGGGTTCGAGAGTGGTGATGCAAACATCAACGCTACAAACGGTGTTTATCAGGTGCCGGAAAATCATCAAATCATGGGTAACCCCGACCTCTCTTATGAGGAACGGCTGCGAATGGTCTATTTCAACAGCGTCAACATTCCGCCGCACCAGATCAAGTTTAACGGGATTATTGACCTGCCCTTCGGCCGGGGTGCTCGCTGGGGCAAGGACGTGGCTCCGTGGGTGAATCAAATCATCGGTGGATGGCAGGTTGCATGGATCGGGGCGTGGCGCAGCGGGCTGTGGAGCAGCGTGGATCCGAGCCGGTACATGTTCGGATACCCGGTGCTGAACAGTGACCAGCGGCTGGAAATGGACATTTTCGGCAGACACCAAAGACTGTGGTTCGCGGGAGATTTCGACCCGACTTTGGCCACGAATGTTTCCGGGGGCGATTTGATGACCATTGTTTCGCCGGACTGCACCCAGCGGGTGGTCCGTCAACTTGGGCCTAAGTGTAACAATCAACTTCCCCAAGTGCTGAAGGACGGGACGGTTCGGATGACCTCTGTGGGAGGATTGTTCAACACCGACCCCCGGGCGTTCTTCCGAGGGCCGGGCTCGTGGAACGTGGATTTCTCCATTTTCAAGCACTTCTTCATTACGGAAGAGGTGAACCTGCGGTTTACGGCGGACTTCTTCAACGTTTTCAATCATCCGGTGGATGTCGCTCCCAACGCCGTGACGGGATTGCAGGATCTGAGTCGCCAGGCCAACGAGCCAAGGACGATCCAGTTCTCCTTGCGGCTGGCTTGGTAGTCGGCGAAAGTGGGGCGGGAATTCATCCTGCCCCACTTTCATCTCTTTCCCGAGAGACTTCGGCGGCTGCTTGCGGTGTAAGGCGATACAGGGGAGCGCTTCAGTTCTTAAGTCATGAAAATTGTGCTATAGCAATCGTGCTTCATGGGGCATGATGTGGTAGTGGGGTACAAGACGGCTGTGGTTAGGAAGAGTTTGGTGTTTGGTGTGTTTCTGCTTCCTATTCCTTGAGTCTTTTATTAAGCGGTCATTGGAACTAAAAAGGATTCCTCTTTTTTCCCTACGGATTTCGCATGGACAAGTTGAATAGTATTGCAGCAAGGTTTCTTGCTGTTGTGCTGATAGCATCCTCAGGCTGCACTTCAACGTCGGATCAAGAACGCGCGGTGCTCCTCGAGGAGCGGTTTGATCAGCTTGACGTGGGGATGTTTTCGTCCCCAGTGGGCCCTCTCACGGAATACCACTACGTGCCCGAAGCCGCCCCTAAAGGGAATTGGGCGGTCAGTTGCTTCGGTACCGACCTCGGTGCTCAGACCGCCTGGCATGTGGAGGAAGAGAACGGCCGCAGAGTCATGGTACAGACTTTCGATAACGAGAGCGCCGACACCCATCCGATGATTGTGACCGGAAACGAGTATTGGGGCGACTACCGAGTCCAGGTTGAATTCGCTCCTGAATCGAAGCGGGATCAAAGCGGCGTTGTGTTTCGATATCGCAACGACCGCTGTTACTACTTCTTCGGTTTAGACGGTAGCTCGGCGGTTCTCAAAATGGTCCGACACGGCACCGGATTTCGGCAGCCGTACGAGAAGGTTCTTGCCAAGAAGGAAGTGGAGTGGGTTCCCGGAGGATACTACACGGCTGTTGTCGAAGTGAACGGGGATTTGATCCAGGCCCGCATTGATGATCTGGTGAGTCTGACAGCCAGAGACAATACATACCCGTTAGGGAAAGTTGCACTTCTCGCCGACGTGCCTACACGCTATCGCTACGTCGGAGTAGATACGTCGGTACGGGAAAAACAGCGTATCGATAAAGTGATCTCGGAAAGACGCCGGGAGGAGAGACAGCTTCAGGACGAGAATCCGAATCCGGTCGTCTGGAAGAAATTCAGCACCCAGGGATTTGGGGCAGGGCGCAACGTCCGTTTTGGGGATTTAGACGGGGACGGCCGGTTGGATCTCCTGATCGGGCAGGTAGTCCATCACGGTGCGCCGCGCGATGACTACAGCGAGTTAAGTTGCCTAACGGCCATGACCTTCGACGGTGAGATCCTGTGGCAAATCGGCCGGCCTGATCCTGAGAAATGGCGCTTGACCAACGACGTGGCCTTTCAGATCCACGATCTTGACGGAGACGGCCGACAGGATGTCATCTACACCATGAATCAGGAGTTGATCGTAGCAGATGGGGCGACGGGCAAGACAAAGTATAAATCTCCCACCCCGAACAGCAAACCTCCAGCGGATCGGTATCCAAGAATCTTGGGTGACTGCCTTTATTTCTGCGATCTACGGGGAACCGGTCAGGATCGGGACCTAATTATCAAAGACCGCTACTGGCACGTTTGGGCCTTGAATGACCGGCTGGAACCTTTGTGGGAAGCGGAATGCAATACGGGCCATTACCCCTACGCTTTTGACGTCGATAACGACGGTCGCGATGAACTGCTTGTCGGCTACTCGCTCTTCGACGACGACGGCACGCTTTTGTGGAGCCTGGATGATGAGATCGGAGACCACGCCGACGGTGTAGCTATCGTGGACTTTCAGGATCAGCATTCCCGAGGGCCGGTGGTGTTCACCGCGGCCAGTGATGCCGGGGTTTTTTATGCCGATTTGAAGGGCAAAATTATCAAGCATCATTGGATTGGGCACGGGCAGAATCCCGCTATTGCGGATTTTCGGCCGGATCTGCCGGGACTGGAGGCGCTTTCGATCAACTTTTGGGGGAGTCAGGGAATTATCCACTTCTATGACTCCTCCGGTGAGATTTACCACGATTTTGAACCGAACCAGTATGGCAGCATGTGTTTACCGATCAACTGGACGGGCGAGCCGCCGGAGTATTTTGTCCATTCACCCAACGTCGAAGAAGGGGGAATGTTCGACGGCTGGGGGAGGAAAGTGGTGGTCTTTCCGGATGACGGCCATCCCGATATGTGTAACGCCGTAGCAGACCTTACCGGAGATTGCCGCGACGAAGTGGTTGTGTGGAATCCGCATGAGGTCTGGGTCTATACGCAGGACGACAATCCAAAATCCGGCCGGTTGTACAAACCGGCTCGAAATCCGCTTTACAATTACTCAAATTACCAGGCGACG
>JAPXNP010000068.1:0-8126 GCA_033811955.1 Acidobacteriota bacterium | reverse complement strand
GCGGTGATCTGTTGCGAAGTCCGCGATTCGGGCGGGAGTGGAGGATAGTCAAACCATGGGACGGCCGCCTGTCATCCTCGGTTTTTCCCCTGTACGGCGATCTTCCGGCGGTGCTACGGTAATGCGGGGCGTAGCCGTTTCTGCACGCTGACGGGCGAAGACTTCAGGCTCATGAGGTCTCCGAGTTGCCTCCGCGCCGACTCCGAAGATGTGGTGCCAAGTCCGTCGGGTGCTGGGGCTTTCCGCCGGAAGGTGATGGTCGGAACGGTGGCTGCGCAAACCTGACGAGGACGACACGGATCCATGTTGCAACGGCTGCTTGGTGCTTATCTGCTGGTCGGTTTGGTGGGTTTGTGGTCAGTTCCGCACTTTGTCGGACGGAAGGCCGAATCTTTGCTTTTGGCCGAATGCGAAGAGAACCTGCGCCAGGTTGCCGCTCTTCTGGCGGATGAGTTGTCGCCCACGGATACTGAGCTCGACAACCGTGTGGACGAGCTGAGCCGAGCGCTGAGGCTGTGGATCACGGTTATCGATGCCGCAGGCGGAGTGGTGGCGGATTCTCGATTTTCGGGTGAGGCGTTGCGCAGACTGGAGAACCACGGGGATCGTCCGGAAGTCGTACAGGCACGCCGAAGCGGCACGAGCACCCTGGTCCGGTACAGTACGTCTCTGGAGCAGACGGTTGTCTACACCGCTCAAAAGCTTCCCGGGCCGGACTCGGCGGTGGTTCGAGTGGCGGTTCCGTGGGATTACGTTACGGCGCCGGTCGGGGATCTCCGGTCGGTTGCCTTCGTTACGAGCGCTTTGCTCTGGTTGGCGGGTGGCGGCCTGCTTTGGTTGGTCGGTCGAGCTTGGGGGGAAGCGGTCCGAAAATTAGATCAAGCGGCGGCTTCTTTGGCCGAAGGAAACTGGTCGGGAGTCGTGTCGGTCTCGCAGCCCTCGGAGCTGGCTTCCCTGGCTCGTCGCCTGGAACAGGCCGCACTTAGTTGGTCGCGGCAACGTGGCCTTCTCGAGGCTGAGCGTGACCGGCTGTCGGCGGTGCTGAACGGAATGTCGGAGGGAGTCTTGGTGGTGGATCGAGAGGGGACAGTCATAGCCGCCAACGCGGCGCTGGAGCGGGTGTTGGGGGTGAGAAAACCGGTGCTGGGGCGAGCCCCGGTGGAAGTGATGCGACACCCGAAATTCGCGGACGGTTTTCAGGCCGTGTTGGCTGGGGAAGGCAGGAAGGAAGCCGAAATCTATTTCTCCGGACGGAGTTTCTTGATCCGATTCTCCCCCGTAGTCGGGGATGGATCGGAGCTTGAAGGGGCTGTGGCGGTTCTTAACGATATTACCGAGCTGCGCCGCCTGCAGACTGTCCAAAAGGACTTTATCTCCAACGTGTCGCATGAGCTGCGTACTCCGCTGACGTCGATTCAGGGCTATGCCGAAACATTGCTCGATGAGGACGTATTGTCTCCAATACAGCGCCGTTTTCTGGAGAAGATCGTGCGAAACTCCCGCATGCTTTCCACCGTGGTGGACGACTTGCTTGGTCTGGCTCGGCTGGAGCGCTCTAAGGACGAGACGGCGCGAGGCTGGATTGACTTCCAGGGATTGGCCGAAGAGATCAGACAGGACTTTGCCGAAGCTCTACAGGAGCGCGGTTTGGTTTTTCGGGTGGAAGTGCCGCCCGACGGGGTGCGTTTCCAGGCTGCGAGGGGACTGATTCACCGGGTCCTCCACAACCTTGTCGAAAACGCCGTGAAGTATACCGACCGGGGATCTGTAACTTTGACCGCCCGCCGTGAAACGCATGAGTGGGTCTTCTCGGTCGCGGACACGGGAACGGGCATCCCGGAGGAGCATCTGGACAAGATTTTTGAGCGATTCTATCGGGTGGAGCAGGATCGCTCCCGACAGCGTGGCGGCACCGGGGTGGGGCTTGCCATTGTTCGGCACATCGTTCAGCTTCACGGCGGACGCGTCTGGGCGGAGAGCCGACTACATCAAGGCACCAAGATTCATTTTACGATTCCCGTTCAGACCGCCGGTGGAGAGGAGAGCGAGGGAGAACAAGCAGCGAAAACCATCGAGTCGTCGCCGAAATCGGATCATCGGGAAACAAGGGGATCGGAAGATAAAGATGCGGACGAAAACGGTGGCCATCATCGAAGATGACCCGGATATCGTTGAACTGGTTCAACATCATTTGGAAATGGACGGCTTGCGGGTTCTGTCGGCCGCGGACGGTTTGGTGGGACTGGACCTGATCCGGATGCATCGACCCGAACTCATCATTCTCGATCTCGCTCTCCCCGGCTTGTCAGGCCTGGAAATCTGCAGGACCCTCAGACGCGGTTCCGCTACCACCGCAGTTACCATCCTGATGCTGACGGCCAAGGGTGAGGAGACGGACATCGTCCTTGGGTTGGAGCTTGGAGCCGACGACTACGTCACCAAGCCCTTCCGGGTTCGAGAGTTGATGGCGAGAGTTCACGCTTTGCTTAGGCGATCGGAGGAGGGGCGGGAGCCTGATCGAGCCGTTCTCAAGGTGGGTGCGTTGTCTATGGATCTCGAGCAGCATGTTGTGCGGGTCGAGGATCGGGACGTGTCGCTGACCCCTGCCGAGTTCCGGCTTCTTCAGACGCTTGCCGCTCGCCCCGGGAAGGTGTTCACCCGCGACGAGCTGGTACAGGCTATGACGGGCGGGGGAGTTCATATCGTCCAGCGGAATGTGGACGTGCACGTGCGTGCCCTCCGCCGCAAGCTCGAATCCGCGGTGTCTTACCTCCAGACGGTGCGTGGTGTGGGTTACAAGCTTGTACCCGGTCCGGCCGAGACGGATGCGGACGACGGCGGGAAGTCGGGTAAGCCTCTTCGAGATCTCGAGAATGGGAGCGCTCGGGCATGAGGGTTTCAGGCTGGTTGGAGCGATCACGCTTCTTAGGTGGCGACTTCGGTGTGGATCGGAGTGCGCCGATCAGGGGGATACACAACCGGTGTGGCGGCGTGAGCACGGTTCGGAGGCTGCCCCGGCACGGTGCCCACGCCGCCGGTTCCAGGACTCCCCGGCTCGGCCGGAGGGGGGGCCTGGTCGCGTTCTTGGGGGTCGTTTGGTTGGGGGTGGGCTGTACCGAATCGCAGTCGATTCGGATTGACGGCTCGAGCACGGTTTTCCCTCTGACGGAGATGGTCATTGTGCAGTATCGGGAGAGCAATCCGTCGGCTCGTCTGAGTTGTGGGATTTCGGGTACCCGAGGCGGTCTTCGCAAGTTTCTTCGGGGAGATATCGACGTGTGCGACGCCTCTCGGAGGATGCAGGCGGGCGAGAGGGCCCAGGCCGAAGCTCGTGGCCTGCGATTTCTTGAATTGCCTGTCGCGCTCGACGGTATTGTGGTGGCCGTGAGCCGGGGCAATGATTGGTGTTTCGACCTGTCTCTGAACGAGTTGCGCCGGATCTGGTCTCGAGACGCCCAGGGTCGCCTGAATCGATGGGACCAGGTACGAACGGGTTTCCCTGACCGGCCTTTGAAACTGTATGGGCCTGGGGTGGACTCGGGGACTTACGACTGGTTCGTGCAAGCTGTTTTGGAAGGCGAGTCGGGTAGTCGTGGGGATTACACCGCCAGCGAGAATGACGACGTCTTGGTTAACGGTGTGGGAGCGGACCCGGAGGCTCTAGGGTTCTTCAGTTACGCGGCGTTCCGTGCCGGTCGCGGGAGGTTGCGGGCCGTGGCGATTCGGGGTGGGGATCCAGACGAAACAGGGTCTCCGGTGATTCCCGACGCCGAGAGCATTCGGGACCGCCGGTACAAGCCCTTGTCACGGCTGGTCCTGCTGTATGTACGCGAGGATCGCCTTGGGGACGAAACGCTGTCTCGTTTCCTGGATTTCTACTTGCGCCGGGCGGGATCTCTCGCCGAAACCGTGGGGCTGGTTGCATTGCCCGAGCGGGAATACCTGCAGGGACTTCGAACGCTGGGTTTGATGAGCGAAAACAAGAAAGGTGCCTTTGCCGGGAACGGGCCGCCGCTGCATCAGGTCGCCTTGCGAGGGGGGCGACCTTGAGGTGGAGCGCAAGTTTCTTGGGTCGAGGTCTGATCCGTCTATTTTCCAGTGCTGCGGTTGCAGTTTCGGTCCTGATCTTGGGAATCCCACTGGCGGCTCTGCTTTGGACCGCTGCGGACTTCTTGAGCGGCATTTCACTTCTTGACCTCCTGCTGGACAGAACGTGGACCCCGGGGTTTGCCGTTCCCCAGTTCGGTCTTCTGTCCCTTGTGGTTGGAACTTTCCAAGTCGCCGTCGTGGCCCTTCTTACGGGTGGTATCGGTGGTGTGCTGCTCGGCTGGTGGTCTGTGGCGGCGAGGGAAGATTTCGTGCGGAGAAGACTGGGGAAATGGATCGGATGGTATTCCGTAACGCCTGGATTGGCATGGGCTTTCCTACTCTTAGTGTTCTTGATTCCTCTGCTTCGTGCGGTATTACTCCAGGTCGGGGTGGAGCTGGGGGGCTACAGTGGCCTGGCCGGAGGTCTCGGTGTGGGGACGGTGATTCTCCCCGGAGTGGCGTCGAGGGTCCGGCGGCGGGCTCGTGACGGAGTTTCACGGTGGAGCCTGTCGGCGGTCGGCTTGGGACTTCCCAATCATGTCGTCACCCGCACGATAGTTTGGAGGGACGTATCGGCGGCGCTGGGGCCGGTGATGCTTCTTGCTCTGGCGGAGGCGGTGGCCGAGTCCGTCGTAGTCACCCTGGTGGCGGGACAGACGCCCCGTTCCGGGTTGAGCCTTTCACAACCCGTCCAGACGATGGGTGCCTTTCTTGTGCAGACCTCGTTGGGGGATGTTTCTCCGGGTTCGCCGGGAAGGGGTCCCGTGGCTTTCGTAGCTTTCCTCCTCTCGGCGGTTTGTGCCTTGTTTTTCGCGTCGGCAAAGTGCGGTGGGAGGTTGGGGTGCTTCATCAAGGAAGACACGAGCTCGAACAGCATCCCCGCGTCGGTTTGGAAGCATCCGGAGGAATACCTGCGACGGCCGGAGAAAAGAGGGAAAGGGGGTTGGGCCTACACTGCCGCCTGGGGGGCCGGATTACCGGCCCTGGTCCTATGGATCTCGCTGGTGGGGTATGCCTTGGCGGGTGCCGCCGGTTGGCTGCGAGGGACGTTGAGCTCTACGGGTGCCTCGTTTCAGATGCCGTCCGTTCTTTGGGGAGGTTTGTGGCTCGTGCTCCTCTCCACGGCGGGGGCGGCCGTTCTGAGTATGGGACTCCTTTTGTGGGAGGCTCCTCGGTCTGATTACGAAAAGTATCGTTTTACCCAAGCACTCGGTGTTTGGATCGAAAGGGCGCGCTCAGTTCCACCGGTGGTCTGGGGAGTGAGCGTGGTTTGTGCACTGCCCTGGGTGGACGGTGCGGCCGGCAGCCTGGGAGGGGGAGTTTGGGCGTTGCTGTGTTGCCTGCTTCCATACGGTCTGAGGAATATGCGGAAGACCGCTGGTAGGGTGCCGTCCTCCGTGTGGACGGCCGCTGCCGGACTCGGTTTGGACCGGAAGATTGTGTGGCGGGATTTGATACTTTCTTATCCCAAAAGGACCTTGCTGGGAACCGTGATTGAAACGGCCGCTGCACGGATGTCGGAAGCAGGACCCATTCTCATCGTGGGAGCCGTAGTACTGGTTACTTTCCCCCCGATGTCGTTCTCGGATCCCTTGGCGACGGCTCCCAGCCACGTGTTCTTTTGGCTGACTCGCTTGGAGGCGGGGTTCGGTGGAGCTGCAGCCCTACTGCTCTGTCTGTGGTTCGGAGCCGCACAATTATTGCGGTGGTGGGGACGACGATTGCAATCCACGGGTGCGAGATCACGGCCATGGTGAGTGCTTCGAAGGCTCCCGACATTCTGGTCGACGAACTCCGGGTGCATCGAGGGAAGACTCGGATCCTGGACATCGAGGGATTGACATTTCCGGGTGGGACAACTTCGGTGTTGCTTGGTCCTCCGGGAGCCGGCAAGACTTTGTTGTTCTTTTGCTTGAACCGGCTGGTCGAGGAGGTGGAAGGACTGAAGGCTACTGGAAGAATTTGTCTGGGAGACGAGGATATATCGAGCATCGAACCGGTGACGGGGTTGCGAAGGAGGATTGCCTATATTCCACCTCAGGCCCCGGCCTTTCCCGGCACGGTCCTGCAGAACCTGTGCTACGGTCTCGCAGCCCAGGGTCTGTCCGGTGAAGAGGATCAGAGGAGGAGAATTCAAGAGACCCTCGCACCGGTGGGATTGTGGGAAATCTTTCAGGAATGGAGGGAGCGAGATGCGACCCGTCTCGGCCCTCCGGATCAAGGACTTGTGGCGATCGCGCGGGCGTTGGTGCTTAGTCCCTCGGTCTTGCTGTTGGATGAGCCGGTGCTGGGCATGGACCATAGCGGTGGGCGGCGAATCGAGGAGCTGGTTCGGAACCTGGAAGGGCGCATGACGGTTCTATGGGCGACCCGCAATGCACGACAGGCGGCACGAGTGGGCAAGTATGCGGTGTTTGTGAAATCGGGACGCGTGGTGGAATCCGGTTCCGTATCCGGATTGTTTACGGCACCGATGCGGCGGGAGACGGAAGACTATTTGTTGGGAAGGAACCCTTAGGCGGGACGTATGAGCACGGAACGGTCGGCAGTGGAGCCGGAACTGCAAAGGCTCCAGCAACTGCTGGTGAGGATGGCGGCACTCAGCGAGGAGAACATCCGTCTCGCCGTCGACGCTCTGAGACGGCGTGACAGCGTGCGGTTGGAGGAGGCCGTTGCGGCGGACACGGTCGTCGATCTGACCGAGTTGGAGATCGACGAACTCTGTGTTTCGTTGCTGGCGTTGCGACAGCCCTTGGGGCGCCTACTTCGCTTCGTTGCGAGCGCCCTGAAAATCGTGAAAGATGTCGAGCGGGTTGGTGATATCGCCAAGGGCATCGCTCGACACGGTCTGCAACTTCTCGATGAACGCCCGGTGCCCTTCCCGCCGGAAATCGGCGAAATGGCGGGGCTTGCAGGATCCTTGCTACGGAGTTCTCTGGATGCGTTTGTTTTTCAGGATGCGGTGGCGGCTCGGGAGGTCATTGCTCGCGACACAGCTTTGGACCTGTTGCACCGAGACAACCATCGCCGGTTGGTAGAGCAGATGTGCCGAGACGCCGGCTCGATTCCGGCGCTGGCGCATTTCCTTTCCGTCAACAAGGCTTTGGAGCGAGTGGGCGATCATAGCTGCAACATAGCCGCGATGGTGGTGTTTCTCGTGGAGGGCAAGGACATTCGCCACTTGGGCAAGCGTCGCGGCCCGGCTCGGGCGTCGGAAGTACGTGAAGGGTAGCGCCTGCTTCCGAGCCGGCCGGAAAGTGTAGTACAACGTCCCGCGTACGAGGTGCGGCGTAGGATGGCCGACGTGCGGTAAATGTTACGGAGGAAGCACCAGGCGGGCCGCGAAGCGCCGTGAGTAGCGCCGTAAGAAGCAAATACAGTTTCCATTTTCGCCGTACGGCCTACCCCGAACGCGGCACCCTCCCTGTACCGCCGCCCGAGGTCGGTTGTCGGTTTCCACGGTCGGATTTCCTGTCGGGCTTTCCGAAAGCAGCTCCTGCAACGGTGAACTTCACTGCCGTTCCGCATCGATCGGTACCGGGTGATTTTCCTGCTGCGTGGTGTCAGCGAATCGGAGCATCAATCTGCGCGTGATGTTCATTCCAGTCCGGCTTCCGAGGGAGAAGTTCCGAGGCCTCCTGAAGCCGAAGCCGCGGAACTTCTCTACTTAGCCTTGACGTTGGAAACTTAGTCGACCGGGCGAATCGTAATGTTCCCGTTGGCGGTTTCGAGTTCCACCATTGGTCCTCCGCCGTTCAGTTTGATCTCCGTGCTAATGAGGTCGGGATTCTTGGAGATCTCGGGGGAGGTGCCGGGAATCAGGCAACGGATCGTGTAGTCGTCGGGGGCGGGGTTCCCCTGCAATTGGATTCGAGCGCCAATGGTTAGACGGCTGTCGGGGGGAACTGCAAGGGAAACGTCCCCTCCCGCGGTCTTGGCGGTGCCGCTTTGGGCGCCCGCAGCCAACTCGAGGGAGATGTCGCCCCCGCTGGTCTTGGCGGAAAATGCTCCCGCGACGGCGCCCAACTGTAGGTCGC
>JAPXNP010000067.1:0-8171 GCA_033811955.1 Acidobacteriota bacterium | reverse complement strand
CTCCAAGGACGAGGGGGGAAACTGAAATGGATAGACGTAAGACGGGGGCGATCTTGGCGGGTTTGTGGTTGGCTTCCGGAGTGGCGGCAACGGCTGCGGATATTCCTCCCCGGCCGGAGCAACTGGAATTCCCGCCTCTGGTCTTTGAGCCTCCAGCTCCGGAGCCTTTGCGGGCGGAGCTGGTGAACGGTGTTCCGGTATACATCGCCGAGGATCATCTCCTGCCGTTGGTGACCATCCAGGTGATGTTCAGAGGCGGGAAGTACTTGGAGCCGCCGGGGAAAGAGGGTTTGTCGGATTTGACCGGGCGAGTCTGGCGCTCGGGCGGGGCGGGGGATTTGTCGGCTCGGGATCTGGACGAGGAGCTTGATTTCCTGGCCGCAGACTTGTCGACCTCGATCGGGACGACCAGTGGCTCGGTAAGCATAGATCTGTTGGCCAAGGATCTGGATCGGGGATTGGAACTTTTGATGGATGTTCTTCTGCGGCCCCGCTTTGACTCGGATCGGCTAGCCAAGGCGAAGGAAGAGATGCTGGCCGCAATGAAGGAGCGGAACGACAGTACCGCCGCCATCGAGCGACGAGAGTGGAACCGGTTGCTGTACGGGGACGGCTTTTGGCTGACTCGGCTTTCCACCAAGGACTCGGTTGACTCCATCACGCGCGATGACTTGGTGACGTTTCATGAACGTTTGTTGCATCCAAAGGATGTGGTGGTCGCGGTGGCGGGAGACTTCGAGCGAGACAACATGCTGGAGCGACTCAATCGTACTCTGGGGACCCTTGAAGCTCGGGCTGAACCCGTACCTGCGGTTCCTCAGCCTGAGGGCGGAGCGGCTCCGGGCGTTTATCTGGTCAACAAGTCGGACGTGAACCAGGGCCGGGTCTCCATCGGTCATCTCGGTCTGCGACGACCGGTTCCTGAAGAGTTTTCGCTGATGGTAGCGAACGACATCCTGGGAGGTGGAGGTTTTACTTCCTGGATTATGTCGCGGGTGAGGTCCGATGAGGGGTTGGCCTATTCGGCCGGGTCGATTTTCGGTATCGACGACGAACTACCGGGTACATTTCGCGCCTTCTTTCAGTCGAAATCCTCAACCTGTTCAAGGGCGGCTCAAATTGTGGTGGAGCTCATAGAGAAGCTGAGGGAGCAGGGTGTGGAGAACGAGGAGCTGGAGACGAGCAAGAACTCGTTCATCCAGACGTTTCCCAACCGGTTTCAGACGGCCTTCCAGACCGTTTCGCTCTACGCTTTGGACGAGCTGGTTGGACGTCCTCACAGCTACTGGTTGAACTATCGGGAAAGTATCTCCGCGGTGGAAGCGGCCGCGGTTAAGGAAGCGGCGCGGAAGTATATCCAACCTGAACGACTGGTGTTTCTCGTCGTGGGGAATATCGAGGAGATCTTGAAGGGTCATCCGGATCACCCGGACATACGCTTCGAGAATTTCGGGGAGCTGCATCGGGTGCCGTTACGTGACCCCATGACGCTTGAGCCGATCGACGAGTAGAGCAAGACGTTTCCGGCGCAACCGGCGTTCCGCGGCGGCATCTGGAAACATAGGCGTTTTTCCACCGAACAGGGAGGTGACAGTGTGAGAAGTAAGGGATTCCGATGGTCAATCGCCGCGGTGGTTCTCGTCCTTTGCTCGATAGGCTCGGTCCTGGCGGAAAGAGTGAAGTTGGAGGGCTACGCCGAGTTCCGCAAGGGTGAGCAGCTCATCGTCGACGGGCAGCGCGTGGAAGCTCACGGTGGCACGCGCTTCAAAGGAAAGGGTATCTACAGCCTGGACAACATTCCACTGGGCTACGAGGTCAAAGTTCGAGGCCTTCGACAGCCCGACGGAGTCATTTTGGCCGATGAGGTGGAGGCCAAACCGAATGGCATCCAGATGTTTGAGCCGCAGGTTTTGCAGGCTACGAATCAGCTTGAGCAAGTCTGGCTCCAGGAAGGGCGGATGTTCTTCGAGGCCGAAGGAGGAAAGAAGGAGGTCATCGGTCGAATCGTCGAACAGGGGCCTCACGTTGATCGGGTGCGACGGATTACTGCGAGGTTGTTGCCACCCTATGTGAAACCCGAGCAGATACGGGTTCACGTCGTAGACACCGACGAGTGGAATGCGTCTGCCATGGGTAATGGTTCCATTTGGGTCTACCGTGGTCTGGTCGACGAGATGAGCGATGACGAGCTCTCCATCATTCTGGGACATGAGTTGGCACACTACACCCACGAACACACTCGGCGGGGTGCGGGCAAAGCGTTGTTGGGACAGATTGCCTCGTTGGGAGTGTTGCTGGGAGCCAGAGCCCTCGACAGTACCGCCGGCCAAGTGGCGGGTATCGGCGGCTTGCTGGCACTGACGGCTTGGCAAAGCGGATACAGCCGGGACATGGAGGATCAGTCCGACCGAGTCGGCTTGCGGTACGCCTATGAGGGAGGCTTTGATGTCTACAAAGGACCGGTGCTGTGGGAGCGGTTTAGGGAAAAGTACGGTGAGCCGGACAAGGTTACGAATTTCTTCGTGGGGAGTCACTCCCGTCCCAGCGACCGCATCCGAAACATTGAAAAAGAACTGGCTCTGAACTACGCCGACGTCCGGCGCCCGCGTTAAACCTTTCGGCCGATGAGATTCTTTTGGGATATGTGAGTGCGGTACCGCGCACAGGGAGTGGAACCAAAGGCGTGAACTACGGACCGCGAAACGTAAGGCGGCGGGTGGGGTTTTCGATTCTCAAGAGTCCGCTGATTGTGACGGCCTGGTTGTTGGTTTCGGCCCCGGTGATGGGTGCCTGCGAGCAGAGACAAGGAGGTGGCGATATGAGCCTGTACATCAAGAGCTCCGCGTTTGGTCACGGTGAGGCGATTCCCGTTCGCTACACCTGTGACGGCGAAGATGTTTCGCCGCCGCTGACCTGGGGTGAAATTCCGTCGGGTGCGAAAACGCTCGCCTTGATGATGGACGACCCGGATGCACCCGTGGGGACGTGGGATCACTGGATTCTGTACAACATTCCGGTAAACCTGGAGGGCCTTCCGGAGAACTATCCGGCCGTGGAGGAGGCCCCGAACGGAACGCGCTCGGGTCGCAACAGTTGGGGGCGTCTAGGTTATGGCGGCCCCTGTCCTCCTTCGGGTACGCACCGTTATTTTTTTCGTCTTTACGCCCTTGATCGCAAGCTCGATTTGGCGCCCGGGGCAACCTCGGGCCAAGTGCGGGCGGCGATGAGCGGCAGCGTTCTTGCGGAAGCCGAATTGTACGGGACCTACCGCCGAGCACGGGGACGTTGACACGGCACTCAGCTTGTTCCAGCTGTTCTCCTACGGCTGTCTCTGCGAGGGGCTCGCCCGAGCCGGGGAGGGTGGCGCCGCCCCGAAAAACGGACGGCGTGCCGGGTCCGGCGTACGATGTGGAGTGAACAGACGGGGTTCGAGGAATGAGCGGGGCGGCCGGTGCCATAACAGGTGAACACGGACGCCCAATGCGCCGTCCGCAGTACACCATACGCAAAGATCACTCCGACAGCCCGAAGGACAGAAGAACTCCGAGGCTTGATCTCACCCTGATTCGCCCATTTCGTCCCGCGGACGATCACACGGGATCCGTCGCTCCCGTGAGGAACCGGTCCACTTCTCGAGCCGCCTCTCGACCTTCCCGAATCGCCCATACCACCAAGCTCTGTCCCCGACGAGCGTCCCCGGCGGTGAAGACCTTGGGAACCGAAGTAGCGTAAGAACGCGGCTTAGCCTGGATATTCGCACGGCTGTCCATGTCGACTCCAAAAGCTTCCGCCACCTTGGGATCCGGCCCCAGGAAGCCCATCGCAAGCAATACAAGCTGGGCGGGAATCTCTCGCTCGGTGCCCGGAACCTCCCGTGGTTGAAGGCGGCCTTTTCGGTTTACCCAGTCGACTTGCGTAAGTCTCAGTCGCCGCACTCGGGCTGTCTCATCGCCCAAGAACTCCTTTGTCATGACCGAGAATTCGCGTGGATCCCGTCCGAAAAGAGCAATCGCTTCCTGGTGGCCGTAGTCCACGCGAAAGATCCGGGGCCATTCGGGCCACGGATTCTCGGGCCGGCGTGTATCCGGCGGTCGGGGAAGGATTTCCAGCTGCACCAAGCTCCTGCACTCCTGTCGTAAGGACGTCGCGACACAGTCGGTGCCCGTATCGCCTCCTCCGATGACGACCACATCCTGTCCTCTCGCCGAAATAACGGTGTCTGTCCCCAACTCTTCACCCAGGAGCCGACGTGTGTTTTGCGCCAGAAACTCCATGGCAAAGTGGACCCCACGCAGCTCTCGACCCGGAACAGCTAAATCGCGGGGGCGGCCTGCGCCCACACAAAGGACGACGGCGTCAAACTCCTTCAGAAGCGTCGTAGCCTCGACGTCCACGCCGACCTCGACGCCGGTTCGGAACTCAACCCCTTCCTCGGTCATCAACTCGGTTCGCCGCCGGACGATCCGCTTGTCAAGCTTGGGATTGGGGATACCGTAGGTCAACAGCCCCCCGACATGCCGGTCCTTTTCGAAGACCGTCACGTGATGACCGAAACCGTTTATCTCGTCCGCACATGCCAAGCCTGCCGGGCCGGAACCGATTACCGCCACACGCTTGCCGGTCCGCACGGCCGGCGGCTCCGGGTGCACCCAGCCCTCTTCCCAGGCTCGTTCGATAACGGCCCACTCGATCTGTTTAATCGTTACCGATGGCTCGATGATGCCGAGAACACAGCCTGCTTCACAGGGGGCGGGGCACACGCGTCCCGTAAATTCCGGAAAATTGTTCGTCTTGCGAAGCCGCAGGTAGGCTTCCCGCCAAAGACCCCGATATGCCAGATCGTTCCACTCCGGAATCAGGTTGTGAATCGGGCAACCGGCGGGCTTCCCTGTATCGACCTCTTCGCCTCCATGACAAAACGGGACCCCGCAGTTCATGCAGCGAGCCCCCTGCCGCCGCAGGAGATCCTCGTCGGGCCGCTCATGGAACTCTCCCCAGTCGCGGATCCGCTCCAAGGGCTCCCTTTCCGGAACACCCTCACGCGTGTACTCCAAGAATCCAGTTGGTTTTCCCATATACCTTACCCGTGTGTAGCGGTCGACCGTCCCCGTGGTCAGTTCCCGCCGACTCGCATGTGGTCGGCGGCATTCTCTTGAAACACCGACATCAGCACTTCTTCTTCGGGCCTACCCTTCTGCCGGAGCCGCTCTTGTGCTTCGATCACACGCCGGTAGTCGTTCGGATAAACCTTGACGAAGCGTCGTACCGCTTCGTCCCACCGGTTGAGAATGCCCCATGCGAGGGAACTTCCCGTGAGGTCGAAATGCTTCTCCACCAACTGCTTTACCAAGGCAACTTCGTCCTCTTTCTCCAGTGGAAAGAGCCCGACCATCTCGAGGTTGCATCGGCGCGAGAAGGATGCATCCGAATCCAGCACATAGGCGATGCCGCCGGACATGCCTGCCGCGAAGTTTCTCCCGGTGCGCCCCAGGATCACCACTTTACCGCCGGTCATGTATTCGCAGGCATGATCGCCCACTCCTTCCGCCACGGCGTTCATCCCGCTATTGCGGACGCAAAAGCGCTCTCCCGCAATTCCGCATACGAAAGCTTCGCCTCGGGTCGCTCCGTAGAAGGCGACGTTTCCCACGATCACGTTCTCCTCGGGTGGGAAACCCGCCTTGCGCGGCGGGAACACGACGATGCGTCCGCCCGAAAGCCCCTTGCCCACATAGTCGTTGGCGTCCCCTTCCAGCGTGAGGGTGACACCTGGAGGGACGAACGCTCCGAAGCTCTGTCCGGCGGAGCCTCGGAAGTACAGGTTGATCGTACCGTCCGGAAGGCCGGCGGAGCCGTAGCGGCGGGTTATCTCGCTTCCCAAAATGGTCCCGACGACTCGATCCGTGTTCCGGATGGGCAGTGAAACCGAAACCGGGAAACCTCTTTCCAGCGCCGGTTTGCATAGCCTCAACAGGTGAGTGACATCCAGCACGTCTTCCAGGCCGTGGTCCTGCTCGGTTTGACAGCGTGTTCCTACGTAACCGGGAACCTTCGGTCGGTAAAGAACGGAATCCAAGTTAAGCTGGCGGGCTTTCCAGTGGTCGTCCGGCCTATGGACCTCCAGACAATCGGAGCGTCCCACCATTTCATCAACGCTCCGAAACCCCAATTCGGCCATAAGTTCCCGAACTTCTTGAGCGATGAAGCGCATCAGGTTCTCCACGTGCTCGGGACGTCCGGCGAACTTCGCTCGCAGGCGGGGATTTTGGGTGGCGACGCCCACGGGACACGTATTCAAATGGCACACCCGCATCATCAAGCAGCCCAGGGCCACTAAGGGCAGCGTTCCGAACCCGAATTCCTCGGCGCCCAGCAGCGCACCGACGACCACGTCACGGCCCGTCTTGAGCTGGCCGTCGACTTCCAGGCGTACACGGCTGCGCAGATTGTTCAAAATCAGAGTCTGCTGCGTCTCCGACAAGCCCAACTCCCACGGTAACCCGGCGTGCTTGATGCTGGTGAGCGGCGACGCCCCGGTCCCACCGTCGAATCCGGCGATAAGGATCACGTCCGCACGAGCTTTCGCCACGCCCGCTGCAATGGTGCCGACGCCGACTTCGGCCACCAGCTTGACGTTAATGTGTGCCTCGCAGTTGGCGTTCTTCAGGTCATGAATTAGTTGAGCCAGATCCTCGATGGAATAGATGTCGTGATGCGGGGGGGGAGAAATCAACCCGACCCCTGGTGTTGAGTGGCGTACCTTGGCGATGTCCGGGTAGACCTTGTGCCCGGGAAGCTGGCCCCCCTCACCCGGTTTCGCTCCTTGGGCCATTTTGATCTGGATCTCGCGAGCGTTTACCAGGTACTCGCTGGTGACCCCGAACCGCCCCGATGCAACTTGCTTGATGGCACTGGAGCGCGAGTCCCCGTTGGAATCCGGCAGGTAGCGAGCCGGATCTTCGCCGCCTTCTCCCGTGTTGCTTTTGCCACCCAGACGGTTCATAGCAACGGCGATCGTTTCATGAGCTTCTTTGCTGATGGAGCCGTAGGACATCGCGCCTGCCTTGAAGCGTCTTACGATGGATTCCACCGGCTCGACCTCCGCGAGAGGGACCGGGGGTCCCGCCGCTTTGAGCCGGAAAAGAGAACGGATCGTCGGAGTGTGGTCGGCCGGGTCGTAAACGGCCGAACTATATCTTTTGAAAACGTCGTAGTCCCCGGTGCGACACGCCTTCTGCAGCAAGTGGATGGTCTTTGGGTTGAACAAATGGAATTTACCGTCTTTCCGCCAGCGGTATTCGCCCCCTTCTTCCAGTACGAGAAGCCGATCCTGGCCGACGCGAAAAGCGTTCAAGTAGCGTCGCCGAGTTTCCTCGGCGATGGTCGCTAGATCAAGACCTCCGATCCGTGAGGGGGTGCCCGTAAAATATCGGTCAATCACCTCGTGCCCGAGCCCTACCGCTTCGAAAATCTGCGAGCCGTGGTAACTGTGCACCGTGGAGATGCCCATTTTGGACATCACCTTGACCAGCCCTTTGACGATCGCTTTGATGTAGTTCCTGACGGCGGTCTTGTGGTCAAGTCCCGAGAGGTGACCCTCGGATATCATGTCGTCCAGCGTTTCGAACACCAAATAGGGATTCACAGCACTGGCGCCGTAGCCGATCAGTAGAGCGAAGTGATGAACTTCCCTGGGTTCACCGCTCTCCACGAGCAGCGCCACCCGCGTCCGCGTTTGCCGGCGGATCAGGTGATGGTGGAGTCCTGAAATCGCCAACAGGGCTGGAATCGGTGCCCGAATTCGATCGAAGCCCCGATCGGACAAGATTAGGATTTCACAGCCCTCCTCGATGGCTTGATCGGCCTGTTGGAACAATTTGTCCAAAGCGGACTCGAGACTTTGTCCCCCACCGTCGACGTCGTATAAAGCCGAAAGCGTGCGGCTCTTGAAACCGGCCGGGCTGGTCTTGGATATCGCCGAACCGTCAAGCTGACGCAGTTTCTCGAGTACCTCGTTGCAAAGAATCGGGTTGTCCAAAAGTATCTGCCTGGCAGACTCCGGCTCGGGTTCTAACAAGTTGCGCTCAGGCCCGATCGTGACCGCATGAGAAACGATCAACTCTTCGCGAATAGCATCGATCGGAGGGTTGGTTACCTGTGCGAACAGCTGG
>JAPXNP010000066.1:0-8258 GCA_033811955.1 Acidobacteriota bacterium | reverse complement strand
GGACTATTACCGGGCGAATCCGGGCCGCCTGTTCTCCATGGAGTTTCTCCAAGCCGGCGGCGTGTACTATGGAGGCTTCATCGGCGCTCTATTGGGTGGTTTCTGGTTTATCCGTAGGCATCCGAGTCTGTCGTTCTGGAGGATGGCGGATGCTGCGGCTCCGGCCGTGGCTTTGGGCCAGGCGATCGGACGGTTGGGGTGTTTTTCGGCAGGCTGTGACTACGGATGTCCGACTTCGGTTCCATGGGCGGTAACCTTCACCAGCGAGTATGCCCATCGGATGGTCGGGACGCCTTTGAACGTGCCTCTTCACCCTTATCAGCTCTATGAGTCGGGCGGAACGTTCATTCTTTTTCTCGCCTTATGGTGGGGTTTCCGGCGTAGAGATTTTTTCGGACAGATTTTCTGTTTCTACTTGATGGGTTACGGAACCCTCCGCTTTTTTCTGGAGTTTTTCCGGGGAGATATAGATCGGGGGTTCGTCTTCGGAGGGCTGCTTTCCACCTCTCAGCTGATCAGCGTCCTTATTGTGCCTGCCGGCCTGGTAAGCTATGTATGGTTGAGACGACACTACGAGCGCTTAAACCGGGGTGTGGAAAATTCCCGTTTCTGAATCGGCGGCCGGGAGCCGCCTGGATGTTTTTTTAGCGGAAGCCGTTACCGGAACGAGTCGAGCGGCGGTCCAGCGGTGGATCGCCGCCGGTCGGGTCCAGGTGGACGGCTTGGTCCGCAAGTCAGCTTATCGGGTTTCGGAAGGCGAAACGGTCGAAGTGGACCCGTTGCCTCCTGAACCTGTGGCGGTAGAGCCCCACGAGTTGCCTTTGGATATCGTGCATCAGGACGATGACTTCGTAGTCCTGAATAAACCGGCCGGCGTCGTGGTGCATCCGGGTGCGGGTATTCGACAAGGTACCTTGGTTAATGCTTTGGTTTACCGATACGGCTCTCACCTTCCGGCTCAGGAGCCGTTGCGACCCGGTATCGTTCATCGGCTTGACAAGGGAACTTCGGGGGTGATGGTCGTGGCCCTGAAGGAGTCTTCTCACCGGGAGCTGGTGAAACAGTTTCAGACCAGGCAAGTGGCTAAGCGGTACCTGGCTTTGGTTTACGGCAGAGTGGATCCGCCCGAAGGGGTGATCGATCTTCCCTTGGGCCGCGACCGAAGGCATCGTACACGTATTTCGCCGCGTACGGATCGGCCGAGAAGTGCAGTGACGGCCTATCGAGTTCTGCGGTTTTATGATGGCTTCAGTTTCCTCGAAGTGCGTCCCGTGACGGGGCGCACTCATCAAATCCGAGTGCACTTCTGGGCCCGAGGTTTTCCGGTGGTGGGAGACAACGTCTACGTTCGGCGCGACCGCGTGCGACCCCTACCGGGCGGTTTCCAACTGGACCGTTTGTTTTTGCACGCGGAATCCCTTGAGTTTCACCACCCTCGGACGGGCCGAAGGCTTGTGTTCAGCGTGCCTCTGCCTGAGGAACTTGTGGAGGTTTTGGATCGTCTGGGAAAATGAAGTGGTTTTGCTGAGATGAAGGGTTTCTTTGTTGGCTTCTTGACGTTTTGCCTCTCGGTTGCAGCCCCTTGCTTGGCTGCGGCTCAGGATGGTGACCAGCGGTTTCGTGTCGAGGTGGAGGCCGTCAACCTCTTGGTTACAGTGGTCGACAAGAAGACGGGGAAGTTCGTGAAGGAACTTACCGCCGATGATTTCGAGGTTTACGAGGACGGCGTTCTTCAGGAGATCACCAATTTTGCGGCGGAAACCAACCTTCCGTTGGCCATCGCGTTATGTGTCGATACGAGCTCCAGTGTAAAGCTGAAGTTGGACTTCGAAAAAGAGGCGGCCATTGACTTTCTTTTCACCGTGATGCGTCCCATCGATCAGGCCCTGGTGGCGGAATTCGATACCGGGGTGACGCTTCTGCACGATTTCACGCCTGACCCGAACGATCTTGTCAAGGAGATCAATCGGTTGAGAGCGGGCGGGGGTACGTCTCTGTACGACGCGATCTACTTGGTGTCGGAGCAGAAGCTGATGAACATGGAGGGGCGAAGAACGCTGATAGTTCTTTCCGACGGCGCCGATCTTACCAGTAAGCGTTCGTTCCAGGAGGCGCTGGAGATGGCGTTGCGGGCGGAGGCGGTGCTGTATGCCATCAGCACCACGCGTTTTGGAGCCCAGGTCGATTACGAGGGTGAGAACGCTCTGAAACAGTTGACCGAGCCGACCGGCGGTCAAGTGTTCTTTCCTTTCTCGACGTCGGAGTTTACGAAGGCTTTTATCAAGATCGAGGAAGAGTTGCGAAGTCAGTACAGCATTACCTATGTCCCGTCGAACCGCCGACGTGACGGTTCTTTTCGGAAGATCACCGTGAAGGTGAAACGAGACGGAGTCGAGGTACGACATCGGAGCGGCTACTACGCTCCGATGGAGCAGGCTGTGGCTGAGTGAGCCGATCCGGAAGCGTGTTGTAGCCACGGGAGATCAATCGTCTCTCCCGCCCGGTGGTTCTGGTCGACTGGGCTGAAAGGTTTGGCCCCGCATCGGGGAGATTTCCCTGATCATCCCATTCGCCAGAGCCCGAGAGTCTGTCCGTTGAGTTTGTGGAACCTGCGCAATCTGTGAGTTTCCGTATACCGGCGCCGGACCGGCGCTTTGCATTCGCATCCGGTCGCGGTTTTATCCCTACGTTGTTCCTTTCCGTCGGGCTTCGGGCACCTCGAGGGGAGCTCATCACCTCTGGCCGCTAGCTTCGGACGCTGGTTTATCCGCGAGGTGCGAGCCCGGTCCAGAGCCGAGTCTCGCCGGGATCACAAGTCTCCGCCAAGTGTCGATAGGCCCTGGCGGGACCGAGTTTGTCCCGGTTCGCGTACCCCTTGGCCAAGACGAGGGCCTTGCGCCGGATTTCCTGCCTCGTCCAGATCGTTTGCTGGTAACTCAACGTGCCGCTCCGCAAACGGGCCAGCATGGCTCGAATGCGGTAGCGGTCCAGCCCCCAGCGGCTCGCGGAAAGCTGATCCGCATGCCCCCCGTGCTTCACAATAAGCGGTTTCGGCACGAAAAGAACCGGGAAGCGTGACGTGACGCGCAGCCATAGTTCGTAGTCCTCGCAAACCGGATAGCGTTCGTCGAACTCCCCACATTCATCGAGTATCGACCGATGGAGCAGTACCGAGCTGGGACTGATCAGGCACAAGCGAAGACTCGGTCGATACATCCAGCCGGAGACTTTCCGGTGCTTCTCCCGAGGGTTCACCCGCCGACCCCTCCGAATCCAGATCTCGTCCGTGTAGCAGATCCGAAACCTACCGATTTCCCGCCGGATTGCGTCGAACTGCGCGGCCAGTTTGTCCGGTTTCCACTCGTCGTCGCTGTCCAAAAAAGCAATCCAAGGCCGCTCGGAGAGACGGATGCCCAAATTCCGAGCGGCACTGACGCCTCGGTGGGCACACTCGATGTAACGGATCCTCCGGTCAGTCGGAGAGCTCGCCCAAGCTTTGGTGTCGTCGGTGGATCCGTCGTCGATAAGGAACAGTTCCCAGTCGGTGAAAGTCTGGCGCCGAACCGAGTCGACGGCATGACGCAGCCACTTGTCGCGATTGTGCGTTGGAATGATGATGCTGACCATATTGTGAAAAAGAGCTACCTCCTCCCTTTCCTCTTAGCGCGGTGAAGAGTTGGAATGCGAGATGTTGTCACGGCGCAGCGGCCGGCCGTCGTTTGTTCGAACCATGGTCCGGTCGGCTTCGGACTTCGTGGATCCCCGTCGACCCCGTCCGAAGGACATACTGCCACACCGCCGCCCGCACCTGCAAAGACTCTTTTACCGGCGCGCTTGTGCATGCGTGGTTGGACGGGTCCCGTTCGGGACACGCGGCCTGGACGGACGGTCCCCCAAACGATGCGCTTTGAAGTAACCTGCGGGCGAAAGGGAGACATCGGAAGACGGTGACCGGACCGGCGACGGAGTTCCGGTGACACGGCCGGCGCCTGTATCCTGAACATCCGACAAACAGGGAAGCGCGAGAAAGGAGGACGATCGTGAAAAGCTTGACCCGTTACTTGGAGTTCAACACGTCGCGACGACGTGAATACATCAACATTACCTCGCAGGTGGAGGAGTTGGTCCGCGAGAGCGGGGTCCAAGAGGGCCTGTGTCTGGTAAATGCAATGCATATAACCGCCAGCGTTTACATCAACGACGACGAGCCTGGATTGATCCAAGACTACGACGACTGGTTGGAACAACTCGCTCCCCATGAGCCGATTTCCCGCTACCGGCACAATCGCACCGGGGAGGACAACGGGGACGCCCACCTCAAGCGACAGATCATGGGGCGGGAGGTGGTGGTTGCGGTAACCAATGGACGGCTGGATTTTGGGCCCTGGGAGCAGATCTTTTACGGGGAGTTCGACGGGCGGCGCCGAAAACGGGTACTCGTGAAGATCATCGGGGAGTAGGCGGGCTGCGGGAAGGGTATCCGCTTTCGGACCTATTCCGGAGGCGGCCCGGCGACATTCCCGGGCTCGGAGGAATTGGATTCTCGGCGATGCGGCTACTGGTCGGGAGGCGGAACTTCGGCTTTTTGCCGAAGACGACCCGCTGCATACTCTTCCCATGGCCAAGTTGTTGAAGTGGATCGGCTGGACTGTCGTCGCGTTCGTGGTCCTACTGTCGGCCGCGGCGGCCGGGTTCATCGGGTACGTTCTGTGGTCTCCCGCGCCGCCGACAGATCCGGCGAGCTATCCCTGGGAGTCGGGAATGCCGGACGAAGAGGTCGATGCGGTGGCAAGCGAACTGGTAGGACAAATGACGTTGGACGAGAAGGTAGACCAGATGACCGGGGACGGGATGGCGCGCGCCGCCGTCTCCTACCTGGTTCACGGGCACCTGGGGATCGTTTACTCGGGCTACAACGAGCGCCTTGGAATACCACCCGTCGCTTTTACCGATGGACCCCGCGGGATTGTGACGGGACGTGCCACCTCGTTTCCCGTGGCGATGGCGCGGGCGGCCGGCTGGGATCCGGAGCTTGAGGAAGAGGTGGGCGAGGTTTTCGGAAAGGAAGCCCGAGCCGTCGGTGCCAACTACTTTGGGGGTGTTTGCATCAACCTGCTTCGCCATCCGTCTTGGGGCCGAGCTCAGGAAACGTATGGAGAAGACCCGTGGCTGGTCGGCGTCATGGGGAGTGCCGTCGTGCGGGGGGTTCAAAAGCATAACGTCATGGCGTGTGCGAAGCACTTCGCTTTGAACAGCATCGAGAACTCGCGCTTTCAGGTTAACGTCGTGGTCGATGAACGAGCCCTTCGGGAGGTCTACCTCCCTCATTTTCGGCGGATCGTCGAGGAGGGTGCAGCGTCGATCATGAGTGCCTACAATCGGGTACGGGGCGAGTACTGCGGCCACAACCGGTACCTTCTCACCGACATCTTGCGGGAGGACTGGGGATTCCAGGGCTTCGTGTCCTCGGACTGGATATGGGGTCTGCGTGACCCCGTCAAGGGAGTACGAGCCGGCTTGGACTTGGAAATGCCCGGTGACACGCACTACCGTAGGATCCCCGAATTGGTGCGCCGTGGATTCCTGGGAGAGGAGGAGGTTGACGCCGCCGTTTTCAGGATCCTGCGTACCAAGTTGAGATTCCTTACCCGCACTGATCCGCAGGATTACCCTCAAGACTTGGTGGCCGCAGCCGAGCACCGAACCCTGGCCCGACGGGTGGCCGAAGAAAGTATGGTGCTGCTTAAGAACGAAGCGGACGTACTCCCTTTGGACGGCTCCGAAATCCGCTCGCTTGCTCTGATGGGGAGGCTTATTGACGAGGACAACACGGGGGATCGTGGCAGCAGTTACGTAAAGCCGCCGTACCTGATTTCGCCGCTGGCGGGATTCCGGGAATACCTGGGCCCGACCGTGGAGATCCTGGCGGAAAAGGGGGACGATCTGGAAGCCGTTCGGCGAGCCGCCCGGAAGGCGGATGTAGTCGTCGTCGTGACGGGTTTTCGCTACGACGACGAGGGAGAGTACCTCCATGCGGACGGGGGAATGCCCCGCAACGAGTCCGAGAAGCAAGCTCCGTTCGGTATCAAGGGGGGTGACCGGTATCCGCTGGGGTTGAAGCCGGCAGACATCGCCGTCATTCAGGCTGCGGTCTCGGAGAATCCGCGCACGGTGGTGGTTCTCGTCGGAGGCGGCGCCGTCACGATGGAGGAATGGAAACAGGAAGTTCCAGCCGTCCTGATGGCCTGGTACTTCGGGATGGAGGGAGGGCGCGTCCTACCCCGAGTACTCTTCGGCGATGTGAATCCGTCGGGTAAACTTCCGGTTACAATCCCGGTGGATGAAACTCAGTTGCCGCCGTTCGATCCGTACGCTCAGGAAGTGGAGTACGGCTATTACCACGGCTACACGCTGCTTGACAAAAGAGGTGAAGAGCCGGCGTTTCCGTTCGGTTTCGGTATGAGTTACACGAAGTTCGCTTATAGTGATCTTCAAGTTTTGACGCCGGAGATCACGGCCGCGGGCGAGCTTCGCGTGCAGGTTAAGGTGGCGAACACCGGGCCGCGGGCAGGTAAGGAAGTGGTGCAGATGTACGTCGGCTTCGAGAATTCCCGGGTGGATCGTCCGATTCGCCTGTTGCGGGGTTTTCACAAGATCGATCTGGCGCCCGGTGAGTCGATGCCGGTGGAGCTGTCGGTTTCCGCCGCCGACCTGGCCTGGTACAACCCCGAGGAGATGCGTTGGGAGATTGAACCCATGGAGTACTCAGTTTGGGTTGGTGGGTCCTCACGGACCCGCGATTTGCGGCGGGCTTCATTCCGAATTGTCGAATGAGGAACTCGGCTGAGGCGAAAGGATTTTCCGGCGTCGCCGTCGCCCTGCCGGAGCCGCCGAAGAGTGGATGACGAGGACTGTGGAGCTATGGCGGGACATATACGTCCGGAGCTGTTCGCCTTCTTTCGTGAGCTGAAGGAGAACAACACGAGGGAATGGTTCGCGGCCAATCGGCGACGTTATGAGCACGATGTGCAGGAACCTCTGTTGCAGTTCATACGCGAGTTTGGGCTCAGGCTCGCTTCCGTCGGTCCCGAGTTTGTGGCTGATTCACGTAAGGTCGGCGGTTCACTTTTCCGGATTCAGCGGGATATCCGCTTTTCGAAGGATAAGTCTCCGTACAAAACGCATGCGGGTTTGCAGTTCCGGCACCGGCAAGCCGGCAGTGTGCACGCACCTGCGTTCTACCTTCACCTCGAGCCTGAGGAGTGCCTGCTGGCGCTGGGTGTTTGGCGGCCCGACCGACCCGCGCTGGAGGCGATTCGACGTCGGATTGCCGACTACCCGGACGAGTGGGAAGCGGTGGTTACGGCCTCTTCGTGCCGACGTTTCGTTTTCGAAGGTGACCCCCTGAAACGGCCGCCCAAAGGATACCCGCCGGACCATCCGATGATCGGCTACCTCATGTGTAGGGACTTCCTCCTTTGCGAGTATTTCCCTGAGACACAAGCGTTCAGTGAAGATTTTGCGGATTGGTGTGCCTCCGCCTGCCGCGACGGGAGTTCTTTCATGCAGTTCTTGTGTCGCGCTCTTCACCTATCCTGGTGAAGGGGGGGATGGATGCCGGGCTGAACGGTGGTGAGGGTGTAGAGAATCGTCCGGACTTGAAACAATCCGCCCGGAATTTGCGTGCTCTTGTCACTCGAAACCCTTCGATTTGAACGTCACCCGCCGGCTGGTGCTCGATAATGGATAGGGAATGAACGTGCACAGCATTTTCGACAAGGAGAGCCCTCCCGGCCGAAACATCGACCTTCGGGAGTCCGTGCGAAGGGTGACTCTCCACCTGAGTTTGTTTTTCGTGGGCTTGGCATTACTTGGACAATCCTCTTTTGCGGCTTCCTCCCGGGATCCGGTTCGCTGGATGTGGTCCGGGGCGGTCACGCCCACTTCGGCCGTCATCAAAGCCCGGCTGGAGAACCCGTCCAGATCGCCGCAGTTTCTCCTCTGCGCCGGAGAAGACTGTGACCCTCGGCCTTGGGATGGAATGGGGAAGCCGCTTGCGCCGGACCAGTATGGCATCGTAACCGTTGAGCTGGAAGGCCTTCGGCCGGAAACCCCCTATCGATACGGTTTTCGTGTCGAGAATCTCACCACCTCCCCAGGTTCGTTCCGTACATTTGCCGCCGGGCCGATGTCCTTTCGTGTGGCGTTCGCCTCGTGTGCCACCACAGGTTCCGAAAGCAGCGTCTTCACGTCAATTT